>NZ_JAMYQW010000018.1:0-123078 GCF_040321085.1 Mesorhizobium sp. M0522 | reverse complement strand
TCTCATCCCCAGCCTCCGTTCGCTGAAGATCAAACCGGACAACTCGTCTGCTACCTAACCCGGACAACTCATCTGCTTACGACATCCGGCGGAATTTGGTTTGCCGGGCGCGGCGATTCTGCCTATAGTCGCTGATGTCGTCGGTTCCGTTTGGAACCAAGAGGGAATGCGGTGAGGGCAAGTTGTTTGCCCAATGCCGTGGCTGCCCCCGCAACTGTGTGCGGTAGTCCTCTCCATATGCCACTGAAGGTTCGCCTTCGGGAAGGTGGGGAAGGGCGCTGATCCGCGAGCCAGGAGACCTGCCGGCGACAGGAAACTGACTTCTATGCCCTCGGGTGGAGGGCGAAAGGACAAGACATGAATACCGCTTCCGTTTCGCTCGGCGCTTCCCGCTCCTCGCAGTCGCGTCTCATGCAGCTGGCGCTTGCTGCATTCCTCGGCATTTTCGTCATGGGCTTTGTCGGCTTCTCGCATATCGATGCGGTCCACAATGCCGCGCACGACTATCGCCATTCGATGGGCTTTCCCTGCCACTAACAAGGGGCTGACATCATGACACTGTTTCGCAACGTCGTGTTCATCGCGGCGATCGCAGGGCTTGTGGCCGGCGTGGCTCTCGCCTGCATGCAAGCCTATGCCACGGTGCCGCTCATCCTAAAGGCGGAAGTCTACGAACAGGCCGGCGGCGGCCATGACCATGCCGCGGCACCTGCGGCACCGGCCGAAAACGCCGCAGGCACGACGGCTATGAGCAGCGCTGCGCCGGCACCGGCTAAAGCAATGGCTTCGGCGGAAGACGAAGGCTGGGCGCCGGCCGACGGTTTCGAACGCTTTGCCTTCAGCGTCGTTGCCAATATCGTCACCGGCATCGGCTTCGCGCTGGTCCTGGTCGCGGTTTCGGAAGTCGCCGGCGGCATCGGCAATTGGCGCCAGGGCCTGTTCTGGGGGCTTGCCGGCTTTGCCGTGTTCACGCTGGCGCCCGGCCTCGGCCTGCCGCCGGAACTGCCGGCGATGCCGGCGGCCGACCTTGTCCAACGCCAGATCTGGTGGTGGGCAACAGTGGTGGCGACAGCGGCCGGTCTCGGCCTTATCGTCTTCCGCAGATCGCTGCCGCTGGTGGCTCTTGCCGTGGCGTTGATCGTTGCGCCGCATATCGTCGGCGCGCCGCAGCCCGATAGCTTCGAGACGGCGATCCCGGAAGGCCTGCACCACCAGTTCGTGGTGGCGGTGACGCTGACCAATCTGGTGTTCTGGCTGGTGCTCGGCGCGGTCGTCGGCGTGGTGCGCGGACGCTTCACCGGCACGGCGACCAGCCTGCGCGACAGCTTTGCCTGACCGCGCTGCCGGGGCACTGACCCTGGTCATCGGCGGTGGGCGCCCCGGCAACACCGCGCATGCCGAGAGCCTGGTGACGGTCGGCCCGCCGCCTTGGAGCTATATCGCCACGGCGCAAGCCTATGACGAGGAGATGCGCCAGCGCATCGCGCTGCACCGCTCGCGCCGCGGCGCCGGCTGGACGACCATCGATGCGCCGCTCGACCTTGCCGGCGCGATCGGAGCGCTGCCTGACGGCCAGCCGGTGCTGATCGACTGCCTGACGCTGTGGCTGACCAACCATATGCTGGCCGACCATGATGTCGAGGCGGAATGCCGGAGGCTGGCCGATGTGCTGTCGCGGCCGCGTGGGCCGTGGTTCGTGGTGTCCAACGAGGTCGGCCAGGGCATCGTGCCGGACAATGCGCTGGCAAGACGGTTTCGCGACGCCGCCGGCCGGCTGAACCAGGACGTCGCGGCTGTTGCCGGCACCGTGCTTTTGATGGTGGCGGGGCTGCCGCTCAAGGTGAAATGACATGGCTGATACTATCGATCCCAAGGACGAGGAACGCCACCGCGCCAAGATGGCCAAGCGCAAGGCGGTGCAGGACGCCGAGGTCGCGGCCAAGACGGTCGAGAAGGGGCTGCTGATCGTCAACACCGGACCGGGCAAGGGCAAGACCACGGCCGCCTTTGGGCTGGCGCTCAGGATGCTCGGCTATGGCAAGCGCGTCGGCGTCGTTCAGTTCATCAAGGGCAAATGGCACACCGGCGAGAAAGACGCCTTTGCCGCCTTCGGCGACCGTGTCGTCTGGCACGCCATGGGCGAGGGCTTTACCTGGGAGACACAGGACCTGAAGCGCGACATCGCGGCGGCCGAGGCTGCCTGGGCGAAAGCGCTGGAGCTGATGGCCGAGCCGTCGATCAGCCTCGTGGTGCTCGACGAGCTGAACATCGCGCTGCGCTACGACTACCTCGATCTCGAAAAGGTGGTCGCGGCGCTGAAGGCGCGTCGCGAAGGCCTGCATGTCGTCGTCACCGGCCGCAACGCCAAACCGGTATTGGTCGAGGCGGCCGATCTGGTCACCGAGATGGGCGTGACCAAGCACCACTTCTCCGCCGGCGTGAAGGCGCAGCAGGGGATCGAGTTCTGAGGGGTGTTGCTGGCGCCTCTTCTTCCTTCTCCCCTTGTTGTGGGAGAAGGTGGATTGGCGCGCAGCGCCAAGACGGTTGAGGGGTGCTGGCCGGAGCGCTGTTGGTGCCAAGCTGGAACACCCCTCATCCGGCCGCTTCGCGGCCACCTTCTCCCACAAGGGGAGAAGGGAAAGCCGCACGAAGCGGCTCGCCCCTGGAATGGTAAGGGTGAGGGGCGGCGCCGACCTGACGCGATTATTTGAGGCGTAGCCTTATTTTGTTCTTGCTTTGTGCCGGCAGCTGTGCTACTAATTTGGCTATAGTGCTAATTGGGCTCCAACGACCCGTCGCTTGGCGGGTTTTTTGTTTCCGCTCGATCTCGAGCGCAGATCACGCCAAGATAACAACCACCGCGACCACGCCGAACAGCGCGATCAGCAGTAAGTCGGCGACGCGGTAGAGTTTCAGCGCCCGTCGGATGTCGGTGCTCTCGACATCATCGTGCCGGCCGCCTTCGCCCATCAACGCGTCTTCGACCATGACGCCGTCATAGGAACGGGGGCCGGCGAGCGCCAGGCCGAGCGCGCCGGCCATCGCTGCTTCCGGCCAGCCGGCATTGGGCGAGCGGTGTTTTTTCGCATCGCGCCGCACGGCGTGCCAGGCGCCCTTGGCGTCGGCGCCCTTGACCAGAAAAGCGGCGAGTACGATCAGCAGCGCCGTCAGCCGCGACGCCGGCAGATTGATCCAATCGTCGAAGCGCGCAGCCGCCCAGCCGAAGGCTTCGTGGCGCGGGGTGCGATGGCCGATCATCGAATCGGCGGTGTTGGCGGCCTTGTAGGCGACGCCGCCGGCGAGCCCGCCGATACCGAGCCAGAAGGCCGGAGCGACGACGCCGTCGGAGAAATTCTCGGCCAGGCTTTCGATCGCGGCGCGGCAGACAGCGGCCCTGTCGAGCTGTTCCGGGTCGCGACCGACGATCCGCGAGACGGCAATGCGGCCCATATCCAGTCCGCCGCTGTCGAGTGCGTCGGCGACCGCTTCGACATGCTCGGCCAGGCTCTTCTGCGACAGCAGCGACGTCGCCAGAATTGCGGTGACCAACAAGCCGAGGGGAATGCTCGAAAGCAAGGTTTCGAGCCAGAGGGCGAGGGCGGCCGGCACCAGCACGATCACCAGCAGCGCGAAGACGCCCCAGCGGCGACGGTGGGCGTCGGAATCAGTGGCGCGGTTGAGCCTGCGGTCGAGAAAGGATATCAGCCTGCCGAACCAGGTGACGGGATGGCCAATGGCATCGAAGAGCCGGGCCGGGTAGCCGAGTACAAGTTCGATGGCCAGCGACAGGAAAGTGATCAGGATCGGCATGAAGTCTCTTGATGGAGTGACGGCGGCAGTGGACCACGGCGGAAGCCTTGGCCGGGCGAGGGCGCTTTTCCCTCACGCGCCGCTGCCTTTCGTCGACCTCTCGACCGGGATCAATCCGCACTCCTACCCGCTTTTCGATTTGCCCGCCACCGCCCTGTCGCGATTGCCGGAAACAGCGCGCAGCCGCGACTTGGCTGAACGCGCGGCAAGCGCCTATGGCGCCCCGTCGGCGGCGAATGTCGCAGCGGCGCCCGGCACGCAGATCCTGTTGCCGCGCGTCGCTTCGCTGGTCAGCCCGGGCACGGCGCTGGTGCTCGGGCCGACTTATGCCGAGCATCGGCGGGCAGCGGCGATCGCCGGCCATGCGGCGGCTGAAGTCGATGATTTCGAAGCCCTGGCGGCGGCCGACCTTGCCGTCGTCGTCAATCCCAACAACCCGGACGGGCGCGTCGTCGAGCGCGAAAGATTGCTTCGACTTGCCGGGACATTACGCGCCAGAGGTGGGCTGCTGGTGGTCGACGAGGCCTTCATGGATGTCGGCCCGCGCAGCGAAAGCCTGGCCGGCGACGTCGACCAGGGCGGCATCGTCGTGCTGCGTTCGTTCGGTAAGTTCTTCGGCCTGGCCGGCCTGCGGCTTGGCTTTGCACTGGCCGATGCGCTGACGGTCGAGCGGCTGGAGGCGCAATTCGGGCCATGGGCGGTTGCCGGGCCGGCGCTCGAATATGGCATAAGGGCGCTTGCCGATACCGGCTGGCAGGCCGGGATGCGGCGCCGTCTGGCCGAGGATGCCGCACGGCTCGATACGCTGTTCGGCCGCTTCGGCGTGCCTGTCGCCGGTGGCACCGCGTTGTTCCGCTATATCAGGCTGGCGGGCGCCGCCGGCCTGTTTTCGGTGCTCGGCCAGCGCGGCATCCTGCTTCGGCATTTCGCCGATCGTCCGGATGTGCTGCGCGCCGGCCTGCCGGGAGCCGACGAAGAATGGCGGCGGCTCGAATCGGCGCTTGCCGGCTGGGCCTCGCGGCGCGACGATGATGCCAAGGGAGAAACTACCCAATGATCCACGTCTGTTCGCTGTCCAAAGTCGAGGAAACGGTAACGAAGACCGGGGCCGGCCGGCTGCTTTCGCTGCTTGCCGCCGGAACGGAGGTGATGCGACCGGCCTCGATCACCAGGGAAAACCATCTGCATCTGGTCATGCATGACATTGCGGTGGCGCAGGAGGGCATGACCATGCCGGGCGAGGAGCATGTCCTGAACCTGCTCGATTTCGCCCGCCACTGGGATCGCTCGCGGCCGCTGGTGGTGCATTGCTATGCCGGCATCAGCCGCTCGACCGCCTCGGCCTACATCATCGCGGCAGCCTTGGCGCCGAAGCGCGACGAGGCCGAACTGGCCGAGACGCTGCGCAGGCTGTCGCCCACGGCGACACCCAATCCGCGGCTGATCGCGATCGCCGACACGCTGCTCGATCGCAGGGGCAGGATGATCGAAGCGATCCAGGCGATCGGGCGCGGCGCGGATGCTTTCGAAGGCACGCCGTTCGAATTGAAAATCTGAGCCTAAAAACAAATTCCAGGAAAAGTGCGCAGGAGTTCTAGGACACGGCCAAGGGGCGAATGATGATCGGGAGAATTTTGGCCATCGTTGTTGGCGTGGTCTGCGCGACAGGCAGCGCCATGGCCGCGTCCATGCCGGCTCTCAAGTCGATCGACCTGGCAGCGCTCCAAGCCACTGTCGAGGGTTTGGCCAAGGAACTTATGCTGCCCGGTGCCATGGTTTTGCTCAAGACTCCGCGGGGCAACCTCGTCTTCGGCTACGGTACGACTGAACTGGGTGCCACGAACCCGCCGCGCGCCGATACCCACTTCCGTGCGGCCTCGAACACCAAGACGATGACCGCCGCTGTCATCGTGCAACTGGTGCAGGAAGGGAAACTGAGCTTCGCCGATCTGATCTCGAAATACGTCCAGCGCGTTCCCAACGGCGACGAGATAACCATTCGGCAGCTCATAACAATGCGGAGCGGCCTCCCTAACTTCACCAATGCGCCGGAACTTGCCGAAAGCCTGGACAAGTATCCTTACAGGGTATGGACCGCTGATGAAGTACTCGGCATGGCGTTCAAACGGCCGCCGGACTTCGCGCCGGGTGCCGAATTCGAGTACAACAACACCAACTACTATCTGCTCGGCCTTGTTGCCGAGAAGATCGACGGCAAGCCGCTCTCGACCATCTTCCGGGACCGCCTGTTCGGGCCGCTCGGCATGAAGAACACGGCGTTGCCGCCGAGCACGTCGAATGCCATCCCCGAGCCATACTCAAACGGCTATCTCTACGGCAGTACTTCGTACGCCCTGGCTGATGCGCCCTATCCGGACGACCTCCAGGCTGCGGCCAGGGCGGGAACGCTCAAGCCCAACGACGACACATGGCAGAACCCGTCCGCCTACTTTGCGGCTGGCGGAGTCATCTCCACCGCGGATGACCTCGCTACCTGGATGCGCGCGCTGGTCGGGGGCAAGCTCTTCAATGCCGACTTCCAGCGCCAGTGGCTTGCAAGCCCTGAGGCGCCGGCGCCGGGCGAACCCGCCACGCAAAAATACGGCTATGGCATCCTAACGCTGACCTTCGGGCCTAACGAAATCTACTATCACGAAGGCGAGATGCCCGGTTACCAGTCCTTCATGGGCTACGATCCGGCCAATGACGTCACCCTGGTCATATGGACCAACCTGACTCTCGCGCTCCACGGCCAGGCGACCGCCAACACCTTGATGGTGAAGATACTGGACGAAATCTACACGGTGTCGCCGCTTCAAGAGGTGAAGGATCCTCGCGCGCGAATGGAATCGCCCCTCGTGAGCGAGGCCTGAGTTGGTGGGATCAAACACCTACGCCAGCCAATCCGCCAGCTTTGCCTTGCCCACGTCCCTCAGCAGGCCGATGAAGCCGTCGGCCTGATGCTCGGCGGTGAGCCGGCCTTTTTCAGCGGTGGCAATGCTGGCGTCGCCGACGACGCCATTCGGGTTGAGATCGCTGGCGATCCAGGCGAAGGCGTGCGTTCCGGTGTGGCGCAGCAGCGCAAGTTCCTTTTCGGCGCGGGCGACCTTGGACACGAAATTGTCGGCCTTCCCCATATCGACGAGGTCGGGCCGGAAGTGCAGCATCAGCGAGGTCTCGACGTCGCCGCCATGGATGCCGTGGCGGTCCTCGAGCTCGGTGTACATGCCGGCCGGCCGGCCAAAGCGCTGCCAGCTGGTCTTTACCGCCAGCATCTTTGCCCGCACACGCAATTCGCGGGTGACGATGCCCATGATCTCCTCATTGCCGCCATGCGAGTTGACGACAATCAGTTTTCGGACGCCGGCGCGCGCGACCGACAGGCCAAGTTCGGTCCACGCCTCGACCAAGGTCGTCGCCGGCAAAGTGAGGGTGCCCGGTGCGTGCAAATGCTCGTTCGACTTGCCCACCGCCTGGACCGGCAGGATGCGGATGTCGAGATCGCCGGGCAGGCGCGCGATCACCGTTTCCAGCATGCCGTTCATGATCGAGGTGTCGGTCGAGACCGGCAGATGCGGGCCGTGCTGCTCAATCGCCGCCAGCGGCAGAACGGCAATGGTCGCTTCAGGATCGACGGTCGCGTATTCGGTGGTCCGGTAGTCACCCCACCATACGCGTTTTTTTGCAGCGGTCATGTCATGCCCTCTTGAACCGACAAGCCCAGACCTAACGCGGGAACGATCGGCTGTCGATCATCCCGCCGCAATGACCTCGATCTCGACCTTGAATTCCGGCCGGGCAAAACCGGACACGATCATCAGCGTCGAGGCCGGCGCCGGGCTGGCGAACAGCCGGTCGCGAACCTCCATATAGGGCCGCAGGAAGGCGCGGTCGGTGACGTAGGTGTTGATGCGGACGATGTCGGACAGGCCGAGCCCGGCCTCGCCGAGAATCGCCGATATGTTCCGGAAACAAAGCTCGGCCTGTGCGCCGGCCTCCTCGGGGATCTGGTCGTCCGGGGTGATTGCGACCTGGCCCGAACACAGCACCAGCCGCTTGCCGGGCGGCAGTTCGACGCCATGGCTGTAGCGGGCGAAGGGCGGCTTGATCGACTTCGGCGTGAGAAATTTGAACATGGCAATCTCCGTTCACGGCAGCCTAAAGCGGGATCGATGCGGGCATCAAGATGGCGGTGCATGTCACGAGGGCGATTGTGGACAGGCGATCAAAAAATAGGCACGATGCCTTTCGTACAGCATGACCCGTCCGGCCTTCGCGCAGCCATTGCTCAGGCGGGCATTGCACAAGCGGGCGGTCCCGGCGCAACGCGCCGGTGGCATGTGTCTTGCTTCTTGAAACAATGGTGTCGAGCCCGGCGCGTGACGCGCCGGAGCGAACAAAGGGTGGTGTGGATGTACGGAAAACTCAAGATTTCGGCGGGCGTGATCGTGCTGCTTGGCGCAGGCACGCTTGCCGCGGCAGCGAACGAAAAAGTCACCTTCGGCACCAACTGGCTGGCTGAGCCGGAGCATGGCGGTTACTACCAGGCCGTGGCGGACGGCACCTATGCGGCCTGCGGCATCGACGTGACGATCATGCAGGGCGGCCCACAGGTCAGCGGCCGGCCGCTGCTGCTGGCCGGCAAGATCGATTTTTACATGGGCGGCAATCTGCTGTCGGCCTTCGATGCCGTGCAGCAAGGCATACCGATGCGCGTCGTGGCGGCCGACTTCCAGAAGGACCCGCAGGTCATCATGTCCCATCCCGGGCAGGGGCTGGACAAATGGGAAGACCTGAAGAACGCCGACCAGTACATCCTCGGCGACGAAGGTGCGCAGACCTTCTTCCAGTGGATGGTCACCGACCTCGGCTTCGACGCCGCCAAGCGCGCGCCCTACACCTTCAACCCGGCGCCGTTCATCGCCAACAAGAAGTCGATCCAGCAGGGTTACGTCACCTCGGAGCCATTCGCCGTCCAGAAGCAGGGCGGTTTCACGCCGAACCAGTTCCTGCTGGCCGACTATGGCTGGGACACATATGCAACGACGGTCGAGACCATGCAGGAGACGGTCGACAAGCGGCCCGAGGTGGTCCAGTGCTTCGTCGATGGCTCGGCCAAGGGCTGGTACAATTATCTCTACGGCGACAACAAGGCCGCCAACGAGATGATCAAGAAGGAAAATCCGGACATGACGGATGAGCAGATCGCCTTCTCGATCGAGCAGCTGAAGAAGTTCGGCGTGGTCGATTCCGGCGACAGCGAAAAGCTCGGCATCGGCGCCATGACCGATGCGCGCATCCAGAGTTTTTACGACAAGATGGTCAAGGCCAAGGTCACACCGGCGGGCATCGACATCAAGAAGGCCTACACGCTGGCCTTCGTCAACAAGAGCGTCGGGCTCGACCTGAAGAAGTAGGCCGTGAAGCTGGAGAAAGTGGCGCAACAGCCAGGAAGCGTATCGGGGCCGACGCTGTTGGCGCTGCGTGGCGTCGGCAAGGTTTTTTCCAACGGCGTCACCGCGCTCAGCAATGTCGAGCTGACGATCCGGGAGGGCGATTTCCTCAGCCTGCTCGGGCCGTCGGGCTGCGGCAAATCGACGGCGCTGCGGCTGATTGCGGGCCTGTCGACGCCGACCTCGGGCGTGCTCGACTGGCGCGGCAGCGGCGCCCTCGAGCGTTCGACTATCGGCGACCGTTCAAATATCGGCTTCGTCTTCCAGGAGCCGACGCTGCTGCCCTGGGCCGACGTCTTCGACAATGTCTGGCTGCCGCTGCGGCTGAAGGGCGTGTCGCGTGCCAAGGCGGCGCCGGCGGTGATGGAGATGCTGGCGCGGGTTCACCTGACCGGCTTCGAGAATGCCGTGCCGCGCGAACTGTCCGGCGGCATGAAGATGCGCGTCTCTATCGCCCGCGCCATGGTAACCAAGCCGCGCATTCTGTTGATGGACGAGCCGTTCGCCGCACTCGACGAGATCACCCGCTTCAAGCTCAACAACGACCTTCTCGAGCTATGGCAGGATGAGCGTTTTACCGTCGTTTTCGTCACCCACAGCGTCTTCGAAAGCGTATTCCTCTCCAACCGCATCGTCGTCATGGCGGCGCGGCCGGGCCGGGTGTTTGCCGAGCTTGCCGTCGATGCATCCTATCCGCGCGACGAGGCGTTTCGCACCTCGCCCGACTATGCCGCGCTCTGCCGCCAGGCATCCGACGTGCTGATCGGCGCCATCAACTCAACTGCCGGACCGCATCATGACGGCCATTGAAGAACCAGTCCTGGCGCTCGACCCGGAGGAGGCGCGCCGCGTCCGCCAGGAGCGCTTCGAGCGCATCGGCAGATGGCTGCTGCCGCTGGCGATCATGATCCTGGCCATCTGGCTGTGGGACCGCGTCTGTGTCTGGAACGACATTCCGAAATACATCCTGCCGCGCCCCGGCGTGGTGTTGCAGACGCTGCACGACGATGCCGGGCTGCTGTTCTCCTCGCTGCTGGTGACACTCAGGATCACCTTCTTGAGCCTGCTTCTCGCCGTGGTCGGCGGTGTCGGGCTGGCAGTGCTGTTCGCTCAGTCGAAATGGGTGGAGATGTCGTTCTTTCCGTTCGCCATCGTGCTGCAGGTGACGCCGATCGTCGCGATCTTTCCGCTGATCAATATCTATGTCGACAACCAGACGACGAAGCTTTTGCTTTGCGCCTGGATCGTCGCCTTCTTTCCGATCCTCTCCAACACCACGCTCGGCCTCAATTCCGTCGATCGCAATTTGCGCGACATGTTCAAGCTCAACGGCGCGACCCGCTGGCAGCAATTGCGCTATCTGCGGCTGCCGGCGGCGATGCCTTATTTCCTCGGCGGGCTGAAGATCGCCGGCGGCCTGTCGCTGATCGGCTCGGTGGTGGCCGAGTTCGTCGCCGGCGCCACCGGCCAGTCGTCCGGCCTCGCCTCGCGCATCATCGAGGCCGGCTACCGGCTCAACGCACCAAGACTGTTCGCGGCGCTGATCCTGATCTCGCTCACCGGCATCCTGATCTTCCTGGTGCTGTCGCTGATTTCGCATCTCATTTTGCGGCGCTGGCACGAGAGCGCGCTGAGGCAGGAGCGGTGATGGTGAGCAGCGCCGCCTTGATACCAGCTTCTGGTTCCTACCATCTTTCCAACGTCCGGCTTCACGCGTCGCTGACGCCGGGGCTTGCGGCTGCCTTTGGCGCCGACGGATTTGCGCTCGCGGACGTTGCCGTCGCCGATGGCAAGATCTCCGGGATTACGGCGCATCGATCCAACGCACCGGCGGACGCCACCGATCTCGGCGGCCGCATCGTGCTGCCGTGCTTTGTCGACTGCCACACCCATATCGACAAGGGCCATATCTGGCCCCGAAAGCCCAACCCGGACGGCACCTTCATGGCCGCTTTGAACGCCACCGGCGCCGACCGCGCGGCGCGCTGGAGCGCCGACGACGTTGCCCGCCGCATGGATTTTTCGCTGCGCTGCGCCTACGCGCACGGCACCAGGGCGCTGCGCACGCATCTCGACAGCGTCGCGCCGCAGGAAGAGATCTCCTGGCCGGTGTTCGAGACGATGCGGGAGAAATGGCGCGGCCGCATCGAGCTGCAGGCGGCCTGCCTGCTCGGCATCGAGGGCGTGCGCGACAGGAAATGGTTCGAGAGGCTGGCCAAACGGGTGGCTGCCGCCAAGGGTGTCCTCGGCGTCGTCACCTATATGGTGCCGGATCTCGAAGAACTGCTCGACCAGGTGTTTGCGCAGGCGATCAAGCATGGCCTCGACCTCGATTTCCACGCCGACGAGACCGACGATGTCTCGGCGATCTCGCTGAAGAAAATCGCCGAAGCAGCCCTTTGGAACGGTTTTGACGGGAACATCCTGGTCGGCCATTGCTGCTCGCTGGCACGCCAGCCCGACCTCGACGTGCTCGACACGCTGGATAAGGTCGCCAAGGCCGGCTTGGCGGTGGTGTCGCTGCCGATGTGCAATCTCTATCTGCAGGACCGGCGAGGCGACAGGACAACGCCGCGCTGGCGCGGGGTGACGCTGCTGCACGAGATGAAGGCGCGCGGCATTGCCGTCGCCGTCGCCTCCGACAATACGCGCGACCCGTTCTACGCCTATGGCGATCTCGACATGCTGGAGGTCTATCGCATGGCGACGCGCGTCCTGCATCTCGACCATCCCGTCGCGGACTGGCCGCAAGCTGTCACCGCAACGCCGGCCAAGGTGATGCGGCTCGATAATTTCGGCACGCTTGCCGCCGGAGCGCCGGCCGATTTCGTCGTCTTCAGGGGGCGAAGCTGGACGGAATTGCTGTCGCGGCCCGAATCGGATCGCATCGTCGTGCGCGACGGGCATGCGATCGAGCGCCAGCTGCCCGATTATGCCGAACTCGATGATCTGATGGTGGAATGATGGATATTGCGGCGCTCAAGCGCGACCTGGACGGCCTCAAGGTCGATGACCATCCGGCCATCGTCCAGCAGAAGAGCCGCGACTTCTACTGGTACAGCCCGGTGCTGAAGCAGCAGCTCGAGCACGTCACCGGTGACCTGATCGTGACGCCGAAAACCGAAGACGAGGTCGTCCGCATTCTCGCCGCCTGCCACCGGCACGGCGTCCCGGTGACGCCGCGCGGCAGTGGCACCGGCAATTACGGGCAGGCGATGCCACTGTCCGGCGGCGTGGTGCTCAATCTCGCCGAGATGAACGCGGTCAAGATGATCGCGCCGGGCCGTGTCGTCACCGGCCCCGGCGCCGTGCTCGCCGACATCGACAGAGCGACGCGGGCGCATTCCGGCCAGGAGCTCCGCATGTCGCCGTCGACCTACAACACCGCATCGATCGGCGGCTTCGTCGCCGGCGGCTCCGGCGGCATCGGTTCGATCCGCTGGGGCGGACTGCGCGACCTCGGCAACGTCATCCGGCTGAGGACCGTGACGATGGAGGCTGAGCCGCGGGTCATGGAGCTCACCGGCGAGGACGTGCTGAAGGTGATGCACGCCTACGGCACCAACGGCATCATCACCGAAGTCGAGATGCCTCTGACCGCCAGCTATGACTGGATCGACGTCATCGTCGGCTTCGACGATTTCATGGATGCGGCTGGCTTCGGCAACGATCTCGCCATCCAGGACGGCATATTGGCGAAACTGATCACGCCGATCGCAGCACCCATCCCCTACGATTACTTCAAGCGCCACCAGCGGTTTTTCCGGCGCGGCCAAAGCATCGTCGTCTTGATGATCGCGCCGCATGCGATGGATGCCTTCCTCGCCTTCACGGCGCGCAGCAAGGGCGAGATCGTGTTTCGCGCCGACAAGGAGGCCGATCTCAAAGGGCTGCCGCCGGCCTATGAGCTGACCTGGAACCACACGACGCTGCGTGCCATCCGGGTCGATCCGACGATCACCTATCTGCAGACCCGCTATCCGTCGCCGGACCACCTCGGCCACGTCAAGGCGATGGTCGACCGCTTCGGCGACGAGGTGCCGGCGCATCTCGAGTTCATCCGCTTCGACGGCGCCATCGGCATCGCCGGGCTGCCGCTGGTCCGCTTCACCACGGCGGAGCGGCTCGACGAGATCATCCGCATCCACGAGGACAATGGCTGCTGGATCTTCAACCCGCACCGCTACACGCTGGAAGAAGGCGGCATGAAGCGCACCGACGAGGTGCAGCTCGCCTTCAAGCGCGAAACCGACCCGCAAGGGCTGCTCAATCCAGGCAAGATGATCGCCTGGGAAAACCCGGACTATGATTATCGCTCCGGCAAGTCGTTCCTGTTCAAGGGGCTGGAGAAGGCGGGTTGAGACGATGACGGGCGAGTGGCGCTGTACCCCCCTCTGGCCTGCCGGCCATCTCCTCAAGGGGGGAGATTGGCAGTTCCATCGTCTCGACCATCTTCCAACGTCGTCAACTGGCGAAAGCGATACTGACAGCCGATCTCCCCACTTGGGGGGGAGATGCCCGGCAGGGCAGAGGGGGGTGCTTGGTGCCGACTTGCGAGATGTTCTCCTGTGAACGTCTTCGTCCTCTACGCTCATCCTGTGGAGACCAGCTTCAACGCCGATCTGCACCGGACGATCATCGAGCGGCTGAAGGCCGCCGGCCATGTCGTCGACGACTGCGATCTCTATGCGGAGGGTTTCGATCCCAGGCTGACGCGGGCCGAACGGCTGTCCTATCACGACGAACGCAGCGACGGCGATCCGGCGTCAGCCTATGTCGAGCGCTTACTGCGGGCCGAGGCGCTGGTGCTGTCGTTTCCGGTGTGGAACTTCGGCTATCCGGCCATTTTGAAAGGCTTTTTCGATCGCGTCTTCCTGCCCGGCGTGTCGTTCAAGCTGGTCAACGGCAAGGTGCAGCCGTCGCTGCACAACATTCACAAGGTCGCGGCGGTCACCACCTATGGCGGCAGCCGGTTCCGCGCCATGCTGATGGGCGACCCGCCGCGCAAGCTGGTCAATCGGGTGCTGCGCGCCACCATCAAGCCTGGCGGGTCGGTCTCCTATCTCGCGCATTACTCGATGAACCTGTCGACGAACGAGACGCGGACGAAATTCATCGCGAAGGTCGCTGCCAAGATGGACGCGTTCTGACGCGGGAGGGGACTTTTCCTTCTCCCCTTGTGGGAGAAGGTGGATCGGCGCGTAGCGCCGAGCCGGATGAGGGGTGCTGGAAGAAACGCGGCGTGGGAAGATTGGGACGGGAGCGCTAAACGCTAATTCCGTTGAGGTAGCGATCCTTCCAACACCCCTCATCCGACCGAGCTTCGCTCGGCCACCTTCTCCCACAAGGGGAGAAAGAAAAGAGTTACATCCGCACCCGTTCCGATTTCGGATCGTACATCGGCTTGAGCGAGGCCTCGGCGGCAAAGCGCTCGCCGGCGATCTCGATTTCGTAGGACGACGCCAGGACGTCCGCCTCGCTCTCGCCCTTGCAAGTCACGTAGCCAAGCCCGATCGCGCCGCCGAGATGATGGCCGTAATTGCCCGAGGTGATCGGGCCGACGATCGTGCCGTCGCGCAGGATCGCCTCATTGTGGAAGAGCAGCGGCTCGGGGTCGTTCAGGCGGAACTGCACCAGCCGGCGTGACAGGCCGGTTTCTTTCTTCGTCAGCACCGCATCGCGGCCAAGGAATTCGCCCTTGGCCGTTTTCACCGCGAAACCCAGCCCGGCCTCCAGCACATTGTCCTCGTCGGTGATGTCGTGGCCGAAATGCCTGAAGGCCTTTTCGATGCGGCAGGAATCCAGCGTATGCAGGCCGCATAGCTTCAGGCCGGCGTCAGTGCCGGCTTCCGCGATCGCTTCGAAGACATGGGCAGCCTGGTCGGTCGAGACATAAAGCTCCCAGCCGAGTTCGCCGACATAGGTGACGCGGTGAGCGCGGGCCAGGCCCATGCCGATCTCGATCTCCTGAAACGTCCCGAACGGGTTGTTCTCGTTGGAGAAATCGTTCGGGCTCACCTTTTGGATCAGCTTTCTCGAATCCGGGCCCATCAGGCAAAGCACGGCTTCGGCCGCCGTCACATCGGTGATGACGACGAACTCGTCGGCAAGGTGTTTTCTCAGCCAGGCCAGGTCGCGTTGCAGCGTCGCACCGGGCACGACGAGCAAGAAGGTCGTTTCGGACAGTCGCGAGACGGTGAGATCGCTCTCGATGCCGCCGCGCTGGTTGAGCATCTGGGTATAGACGATCTTGCCCGGCGCCACGTCCACGTCGTTGGCGCAGAGCCTTTGCAGGAAGGCGCAGGCATCGCGGCCTTCGACACGGATCTTGCCGAACGAAGTCATGTCGAACAGGCCGACGCCGTTCCTGATCGCAAGATGTTCCTCGCGCTGGTTGTCGAACCAGTTCTGCCGCTTCCAGGAATAGCGGTATTCGCGCTCCTGGCCGGGCCTAGCGAACCAGTTGGCGCGCTCCCAGCCGGCGACCTCGCCGAACACGGCGCCGCGCGCCTTCAGATGTTCGTGCAGCGGCGAGCGCCTTATGTTCCGCGAGGTCGCCATCTGCCGGTAGGGGAAATGATCGGCGTAGAGCAGGCCGAGCGTTTCGGAGACGCGCTCTTTGAGATAGCGGCGGTTCTTCTGGAACGGCTGGGCGCGGCGGATGTCGACCTCCCAGAGGTCGAAAGGCGCCTCGCCGTCATTGATCCATTGCGCCAGCGCCATGCCGGCGCCGCCGGAGGAGACGATGCCGATCGAATTGTAGCCGGTCGCCATCCAGTAGCCGGAAAGCTCCGGCGCCTCGCCGAGATAATAGCGATCGTCGGGGGTAAAACTCTCGGGGCCGTTGAAGAAGGTGTGGATGCCGGCGGTGGCCAGCATCGGCATGCGGTTGACGCCCATTTCCAGAATCGGCTCGAAATGGTCCATGTCCTGCGGCAACTGGTCGAAGCAGAAATCCTCGCTTATGCCGTTCATGCCCCAGGGTTTGGCCACCGGCTCGAAAGCGCCGAGCATCATCTTGCCGGCATCTTCCTTGTAGTAGGCGCACTCGTCCGGCACGCGCAGCACCGGCAGGCGGGAGAGCCCGGCGATCGGTTCGGTAACGAGATAGAAATGTTCGCAGGCGTGCAACGGGATGGTGACGCCGTTCTGGGTGCCAAGTTCGCGTGCCCACATGCCGGCGCAGTTTACGACGATATCGGCCTCGATCAGGCCTTGCTCGTCGCCCTGCGCCCAGGAAACGCCGGTGACGCGGCCGGCCCTGGTATGCACCTTGGTCACCTTGACGTTCTCGACGATCGTTGCACCGCGCTGGCGCGCGCCCTTGGCCAACGCCATGGCGATATTGGCCGGATCGCACTGGCCGTCGAGCGGCAGGTGCACGGCGCCGACCACATCGGATACATTGAGATGCGGATACATCTGTTTGACTTCATCAGGCGAAATCTCGCGCACGTCGACATCGAAGGCGCGGGCGAGAGACGCCTGCCGATAGATCTCGTGCTTGCGCTCCTCGGTCAGCGCCACGGTGATCGATCCGACCTGGCGCATGCCGGTGCCGACATCGGTCTCTGCCTCAAGCTTGACGTAGAGATCGGCCGAGTATTTCGCCAGCCGCGTCATGTTCTGTGAGCCGCGCAGCTGGCCGATCAGGCCGGCGGCGTGCCATGTCGTGCCCGAGGTCAGCTGCTTGCGCTCGAGCAGCACGATATCGGTCCAGCCGAGCTTGGCCAGATGATAGGCGACCGAGCAGCCGGAGACGCCGCCGCCGATGATGACCGCCCTCGCTTTGGGAGGAATGGCCTTGGTCGGAATGGTTTTGGTGGGTGAGGCGCTCATGCGGCCTCACGGCGATAGAAGGAGGCGAAGCGGCGCAGGCGTGTGGCGGCCTCCATCAGCACCGGCTCAGGCTGGCAGAGGCTGAAGCGGATGTGGCCGGCTGCAGCCTCGCCGAAGCTCGAGCCGGGCATGACGCCGACCTTCTCCTGGTCGAGGAAGGCCCAGGCGAATTTTTCGTCGTCCGGCTCGATCGCCGATATGTCGAGCATGACGTACATGCCGCCTTCGGAGCCGCGCACAGTGATGTTGTTCATACCGCGCATGGCATCGAGGACGACGGTGCGCCTCGCGGCGTAGCGCTCGGCGATCTCCTTGACGCCGTAGCCATTTTCGAGCGCCTCGGCGCAGGCGAGGCTGATGAAGGCCGGCAGGCCGTAGGTCATCACCAGATTGAGGTCGGTCAACAGCGAGACCATTGATTCCGGCCCGGTCAGCCAGCCCATGCGCCAGCCGGTCATGCCGTGGCTCTTCGACATCGAATTGATGACCAGCGTGCGTTCCGCCATGCCGGGCAGCGAGCGTGGTGAGACGTGCTCGCCGCCGCCCAGCGTCCAGTAGACCTCGTCCGACAGCAGCCATAGGTCATGCTCGCGGCAGATCTGCGCCAGACCTTCCAGGCGCTCTCGCGAATAGACGGCGCCCGTGGGGTTGTTCGGCGTGTTGATCAGGATGGCGCGGGTGTTCGGCCGAAGGGCGGCGCGAATGTCGGCGGCGCGCGGCTGAAAGCCGTCCTCGGCGGGGGTCTCGACGACGCTGAACTCGGCGCCCGCCGCACTGAAGGTGTTGGGATAGGTGGCGTAATAGGGCGCGACGACGATGGCATGGTCGCCTTGGTCGAGAACCGCTTGAATGGCCGCGTAAAGCGCGGCCTGCCCGCCCGGCGTGGCGATGACCTGGTCGGGATTTGTCGCAACGCCGGTGCACAGCGTCGAAGCCGCCGCCATCGCCTTGCGCAGGCGCGGAACGCCGGCAAGCGGCGTGTAGTGGTGATTGCTGGCGCGAACCGCCGTCACGCAGGCTTCGATCGTCTCGCTCGGCGTGTCGAAATCGTGGTCGCCGACCGACAGCATGATGATGTCCTCGCCTGCCTGCTTGCGCGCCCAGGCAGCGGAATGAACCTCCCAGCCATCCTTGCCCGAAGGCACGATGCCGGAAATGCGCGATGATGGCCTGGGCATTATGCTGCTCCCGAAATCTCATAACCGGCCTGTTCGAGCCGGTCGCGCAGCGCGGCGATGTGGGCCGGTCCGACTTCGCAGCAGCCGCCGACGATGCCGGCGCCGGCCTCGACCCAGCCGACCGCCTGGCCGGCATAGGCATCCGGATCAAGGTCGTGGCGGGCGTGCAGCACTTCCACGGTACCGCCATGCTTGAGCGCCTCAATCGAGGTGAAGCCGTTGGCATAAGCGCCGACCGGACCGCCGAGAGCGATCAGTTCGGGCAGCGCTGCAGCGATCGCTTCGGGCCGGCAGCAATTGATCAGCCGGGCCGCGACGGGCAGGCCGGCAAGAGCGCCCGACGCCGCCGCAATGGCTTCGCCGCTGCGCAGGCGCGGCGCGCCGTGGTCGGCAAGCGTCCACGACACCCATACGGGCTTGCCGCTTTCCGACGCCGCGGCGACGGCGGCGCGCGCCTCTTCGGCCGACGCCATGGTTTCGCACAGAAACAGATCGACGCCGTCCGCCTGCTCGGCAACGATACGGCGATAGATGTCGAGCGTATCCTGGAAGGATATCGTCAGCGCCGGCGCATAGCTGCCGAACAGCGGCGACAGGCAGCCGGCGATCGCCGCGTCGCCGGCCTGGTCGCGGGCTTGCCTTGCCAGTTCGATGCCGCGCTTCTGCAGCGGCTTGAACAGCTCTTCCGCGCCTTCGCGTGCCAGCCGCTCCGGCGTGGCTGAATAGGTGTTGATGGTGATGACGCGGGCGCCGGCGCGGATGAATTCCGCATGCAGGTCGCGCACCAGATCCGGTTCGTCGATCAGCACCCTGGCCGACCACAGCGGGGTCGGCTCGGAGCTGCTGCGGCGGACCAGCTCCTGGCCCATGCCGCCATCGGTAAGGATGACAGTCTTCATGCTCTGAGCCTCTCGTTCTTTGGATCCCATAATGGCTCATCCTTCTGCACGACCGCCCGAAAACGTTCGCCGAAGATCTCGATCTCGACCGCGGTTCCCGGCTCGGTGAGGTCGGCGCGCAGCATGCCGAGCGCGATCGACTTGTCGATGCGATGACCCCAGCCGCCGGATGTCGTCTCGCCGACGATGCGGCCGTCATGCCACAGCGTCGACATGGTGGGCGCATCGCAGTCGCCGGGGTTTTCGACGACCAGCGTGACGAAGCGCTTCTTGATGCCCTGCTGCTTCTCGTTCTGAAGCGCCGCCTTGCCGCGGAAGTCGGGCTTGTCCCATCTGACGAAGCGCTCCAGCCCGCCCTGCAGGATCGAATAGTCGGTCGACAGGTCGCCCTTCCAGGTGCGGTAACCTTTTTCGAGCCGCAGCGAATCCAGCGCGTACATGCCGAACGGTTTCAGGCCGTGCTTCTGGCCAGCTGCCCAGAGGGTGTCGAAGATCGCTGCGGTATCGTCGACCTTGCTGTGGATTTCCCAGCCGAGTTCGCCCGCGAAGGACACGCGCACCAGCTTTGCCCAACGTCCGGCGATACTGGTCTCCTGATGCGTCAGCCAGGGCAGGGTGAGGTCAGCCGCGCAGAGTTCGGCGACGATTTTTCGCGAGTTGGGGCCGGCGAGGATCTGGGTGGAGTATTCCTCCGTCCTGTCGATCAGCTTGAATGTGGCGTCCTTCGGGATGCGCGACTTCAGCCATTCGAAATCATGCCACTGAGCCACAGCGGCGGTGATCAGCGTCATCAGGTTCTCGTCGTGGCGGACCACCGACATTTCGGTGACGATGCGGCCCTTGTCGTCGGCAAAATAGACGAGGCCGATGCGGCCGGGTTTCGGCACCAGGCCTGTCACCTGGAGGCTCAGCCATTCGGCGGCACCCGGACCGTCGAGATTGAAACGGGAGAACCCCGGCAGGTCCAGAATGCCGGCGGCATCGCGGACGGCGAGGCATTCCTCGCGCACACGATGCTGCCACGGCCCGTCGCGGCGGAAAGTCAGCGTGGATTCTTCGGAGATGTCGTCGCCTGGCTTCGCATACCAGGTGGCGCGTTCCCAGCCATTATAGGCGTCGAACCGGGCGCCGAGTGCCTTGATGCGGTCGTGGAGCGGCGACAGCTTGCGGTCGCGCCCGGCCGGCCAGGCATGGCGTGGGAACTGGATGGCATATTCGTTGCCGTAGATCTCCATGCCCTTGGCGACGCAATAATCCGGGGCCGAGGCAAAAGCGGTGAAACGGCGCGGATCGCACGACCACATGTCCCATTCGGTCTGGCCCTCGGTCACCCATTCGGCCAGCACCTTGCCGGCGCCGCCGCCCTGGGCGATGCCGAAGGTAAAGATGCAGGCCTCGAAGGCGTTGGGCACGCCGGGCATCGGGCCGATCAGCGGGTTGCCGTCCGGCGCATAGGGGATCGGCCCGTTGATGACCTTGGACAGGCCGGCGGTGCCGAGGATCGGCACGCGGGCGACAGCATCGGCCAGGTATTGTTCCAGCCGGTCGAGATCGTCGGGAAACAGCTGGAACGAAAAGTCGTCGGGCATTGGGTCTTTGTGGCCGACCCAGTGGGCGCGGCAATTGCGCTCATAGGGGCCGAGATTCATGCCGTTCTTTTCCTGGCGCAGATAATATGACGTATCGACGTCGCGCAGCAGCGGCAGCTTCTTGCCCGGTTCCTTCGACCACGCCGCCAGTTCGGGGATTTCCTCGAACAGGATGTATTGATGGCTCATCACCATCATCGGCACCTCGCGACCGAACATCCTGCCGACCTCGGCGGCGCGGTAGCCGGCGGCGTTGACGACGATCTCGCAGCGGATCTCGCCTTGCGCTGTCTCGACCACCCACTCGTCGTTGTCGCGGCGCACGCCGGTGACCGGACAGAAGCGGATGATCTTCGCGCCCATGTCACGCGCGCCCTTGGCCAGTGCCTGGGTCAATTGCGCTGGATCGATATCGCCATCATTCGGATCGTAGAGCGCGCCTTTCAGCTCATGGGTCTCGATGAAGGGGTAACGGCGCTTGATCTCGTCGAGCCCGACCACGTCGATATCCATGCCCTGGTAGCGGCCCATGCCCTTGGCGCGCTGGAATTCCTGCATGCGCTCCGCGCTATGGGCTAGCCTGAGCGAGCCGGTGACGTGGTAGTTCATGGGATAGCGGACCTCGTCGGCCAGCCGGCGATAGAGCTCGGTCGAATAACGCTGCATGTTCATCAGCGACCATGACGAGGAGAAAGTCGGCACGTTGCCGGCGGCATGCCAGGTCGAGCCGGAGGTCAGCTCGTTCTTCTCCAGAAGCACGCAGTCGGTCCAGCCCGCCTTCGCGAGATGGTAGAGCGAGGAGGCGCCGACGGCACCACCTCCGATGATCACAACGCGTGCCGTGGTCGGCAAACCGGCCATGTTCTTCTCCGACTATTTGTTTTGATGCATGTCGTTGTCCCAAAACCGCCACGCACTTTTGGGCGACATGCATTCGTTCAATAGACAGGCGGCGAAACCACCCAGATGACGACAGCCGGCTCGGCTCCAGGATTGCGCCATCGGAACGGCTTGCCGTCGAAGCGGAAGGAGTCGCCTTCGCCAAGCCGGTGCCAGATGCCAGCAATTTCGATGTCGAAACTGCCCGAAGCGACGTAGCCGGCTTCCTCGGTCGGCCGGCGCGCCTCGGCCTTCATCTCGGCACCCGGAGCGAAGACCGAACGCAGCATCTCGAAGCTACCGCCGAGATCGGGCGACAGAAGCTCCTCCACCAGGCCGGAATCGCTTGTGCCAAGCGTGCGCCGGTTGCCGGCGCGCACGACCACGCCGCGCTCGGTCTCGACAGGCACGTCATGGCTGAAGAACAGGCTGACCGGCACGCCGAACAATTCGGCGAAGGCCCTGAGATCGCCGAGCGACGGGACCGACAGACCGCGCTCGACCTGGCTGACCCAGCCGACGGAACGGCCGAGCTTCAGTGCGATTTCAGCAAGCGTCAAGCCGCGCGCCTTGCGCAACGCGCGAATGTCGCCGGCCAGCAGCCGTTCGCCGCTGTCCTGTTCCGATCTGGCGGCGGTTGAGGGCAAAGCCATCCCTGTCTCGGTGAAAAATTCCCAGCAAATTTTCATTTGATGGCGGGTTCATGAAAAAATCAAGAGGATTTTCACGCAACCACAAGATTTACTTGCGCCATTTTGACGGTTCGGGCAAAGGCTCGGCGCACGAGCGGCGAGTGGGGCGTCCGGTCGAGGCGGGTAGGCTATCGGGCGTTCAAAAAGACGCGCAAGGATGCTCCATCACTTCTAGTCGGCGCATGATCCTTCCGGAAAATCGGTTCGGGATCACACGCAAAAGGACGGCCCATGCTGGAAAACAACTCCCGGATTGCGGCGGCGATCGTCGATGACGCGATCACCTCGCGGCGGTCGGTACGCGCCTTCTTGCCCGATATGGTCGACGACGAGACCATCCGCGATATTCTCGCCGTTGCCGCGCGCGCGCCCTCAGGCACCAATATGCAACCCTGGAAAGTCTATGTGACCAAGGGCGAGGTCAAGCAGCGCATCACCGACGCCATCCTCAGCTCGGGCATCCGCGCCGAAAAGGCCGAGTGGGACGAGTACCGCTACTATCCCGACCAGTTCTTCGAACCCTATCTGACGCGACGGCGGGCCAACGGCTTCGGCCTCTACGGCGTGCTCGGCATCGGCCGGCGCGAGGTCGACAGGATGCGTGCGCAGCACGACCGCAACTTCGTCTTCTTCGACGCGCCGGTCGGCATGATCTTCACCGTCGACCGGCGGCTGAACAAGGGGTCGTGGATCGACTACGGCATGTTCCTGCAAAACATCATGGTCGCCGCGCGGGGCAGGGGCCTGCACACCTGTCCGCAAGCCGCCTTCGCGCCCTATCACCGGCAGATCAGGCCGGTGCTCAACATTCCCGACGAGGAGATCGTCGTCTGCGGCATGGCGCTCGGCCATGAGGATACGTCCAAGCCCGAAAATGCCTTCCGCACCGACCGCGCGCCGCTGGAAGAGTGGGTGACGTTCGCGGAGTGACGTGAAGCGCCGTCCGGCTCTACTGCACTTCGTAGCCGACTTCCTCGCTCGCATGGCAGAGCGCTTTCCAGAACGAGCGGGCAAACGAGCGGAACACATAGATGTCGAACTGATCGGCGCCGGTGCGCTGGATCTGCGCGAAGATGTCGTGATGCATGGTCGAGCGGCCGGCGCCGATCGGGAAGGCCGGCAGCGCGAAGTCGATGGCGAAGAATTTCGCCAGCACCCACTCGGCCTTCGGCCCGGCGATACGGATCGCGGTGCGGCCGTGCGAAAGGTCGGTCACCGTACCGATGGCCGAAGTGACGACACTGGCAAAGGCCGGCGCCAATCCCTCGGCTTCATCGACCACAGTGAACTTTCCCGGCGCAAAGCCGAACACCGACCTGGCGCCGTTCGTCACACCGCCACCGGCGCCGTCGGGCAAAGCCAGGCCGGTGACCGCATGGATGCCGGCCATCAACGTCTTCTCCTCGCCGGGCCAGGCGGCGAGCTGCAGGATCGAACCCGGCCTGGTTTCGGAGAGGATGATTTCGACACCATGCTCGAAATTGCCATGCGAGCCCGGATGCAGCACCGGCTCAAGCGGTGATTGGCGTTCAACCATGCATGCGGCTCCCGTCCGGATCGAAGAAATGGTTGGAGACGATCTCGACCGGCCCGAACCGGTTGCGCAACGGGTCGGAAACGTAGGCACGCGAGCCGCGCCGCGCCTTGCCGCCCTTGACCAGGGCAAGCGCGATATATTTGCCGAGCGCCGGCGAATAGCAGCAGGCGGTGATGTGGCCAAGCGAGCCGTGCGGATTGGCTTCGTCAAGCTCCTCGACGATGTGTGCGCCGCCGTTGAGCGGCTGGTTGTCGAGCGAAACAATACCGACGAGTTCCAGGCGGTCGGGCGCGATCAGCCCCTCGCGGTCCATCATCGCCGAACCGATGAACGGCTTCTTCTTCGACAGCATCCAGTCGAGATGCAGGTCGCGTGCCGTGGTACGGCCGTCGATCTCGGCACCGGTGACGTGGCCTTTCTCGATGCGCATGGTGCCCAGCGCCTCCAGCCCGTAGGTCACCAGCCCGAACGGCTTGCCGGCTTCGATCAGCGCCTCCCAGACATGGGTGCCGTAGCCGGCGCCGGAATAGACCTCGAAGGCCATTTCGCCGGAGAAGGACAGCCGGCAGATCATCACCTGCACGCCGGCGATTTCGCCGTGGACGATGCCCATGAAGGGCAGGGCGGCATTGTCGACGGCGGTGCCGCTGACGCAAGCAGCCAGTATCTGCCTTGCCTTCGGCCCACCGAGGGCGGCACCGGCCCATTGGTCGGTCACCGAGGTGACGTGGACCTTCAGCGCCGGCCAGATCACGTCGAGGAAATATTCCAGATGCTGCATCACCTTGCCGGCATTGGCGGTGGTGGTGGTCATCAGGAAATCCTGCTCGCCGAGGCGCCACGTGGTGCCGTCGTCAAAGGCGAGACCGTCCTCGCGCAGCATCAGCCCGTAGCGCGCCTTGCCGACGGCCAGCGTCGAAAACATGTTGGTGTATACGCGGTCGAGGAATTCCGCCGCGTCGGGGCCTTGCACCGCGATCTTGCCCAATGTCGAGACATCGACGGTGCCGGCGCTCTCGCGCGTGGCTCTCGCTTCGCGCACATAGGCCTGCTCGATCGTCTCGCCGGGATGGCCGTAGATCATCGGCCGATACCACAGGCCGGCGGAATACATGGTGGCGCCGTTGGCGACGTGCCAGTCATGCATCGGCGTCAGCCGCTCGGGCTTCAGATCGCCGAAGCGTTCGGCGGCTAGCGAGCCGATCGACACCGCCGAAAAGGGCGGGCGAAAGCGCGTCGTGCCGACCTGCGGGATCGGCTTGCCGAGCGCCTCGGCCATGATGGCCAGGCTGGGTATGTTGGAGCTCTTGCCCTGGTCGGTTGCCATGCCGAGCGTGGTGTAGCGCTTCAGATGCTCGACCGAGACGAAGCCTTCGCGATGCGCCAGCCGCACGTCATCCGCCGTCACGTCATGCTGGAAGTCGACGAAGCTTTTTCCTTCGGCCTTGATCTCGAACACCGGCGCCGGATCGGGATCGCCAGGTGCTGCCTCGACGGCAGGCAAGGCCGCCGGCGTGGCGGTTGCGCCCGCAGCGGAAAGACCGGCGGCGCGACCTTCGGCGATCGCCTCGGCGGTGGAGAAACTGCCGGTGAAGGCGCCGGCGCCGATCCATTGCCGTGTCGTCGGCTTGGGCGGCAGGAACGCTTGCAATGCTTCGTTCCATTCCGCTTTGGCTCCGGCCTGGCTGGCCAGATGAATGGTCGGCGACCAGCCGCCCGACATCAATAGGCAATCGGCGTGGATGCTGCGCGCATCGCCGGAAAGCGCGCCGTTGACCACGTCGAAGCGCTGCACCTTGAAGCCGGAAAGCGCCTTGCCGCCCTCGGTGGCGATCACCGCGCGGCCAGAAAGGATCTCGGCCTCCGCTTCGCCGGCCAGCTTGCGCATTTCGCTCGAAAGTTCTGGGCGCACGTCGACGATGGCGACGACGACGGCGCCGGCCTTCTTCAGCGCAAGCGCGGAGCGATATGCGCTGTCATTGTTGGTGAACAGCGCGACCCTGTCGCCCGGCAGCACGCCATATTCATTGGCAAAACGCTCGGCAGCATGCGCCAGCATTACGCCTGGCCGATCATTGCCTGGAAAGACCAGCGGACGCTCCAGGGATCCGGTGGCCAGCACCACCGACCTGGCGCGGATCGTCCAGTAGCGATGGCGCGATTCGCCCTTGCCGGGCGTTTCCTTGTGGTCGGTGACACGTTCGAGCGCGGCAAGCGTGTTGCCGTCATAATAGCCCCAGACGGTGGTGCGCGGCAGCAGGCGGATATTGTCACGGCCTTCGAGCTGGCCAGCGGCGCGCGCTGCCCAGTCGGCGGCCGGCATGCCATCGATCGTCTCGCCCGACCAATTGGCCGAGCCGCCGAAATGCGGCTCGAGCTCGGCCAGGATGACGCGTGCACCCTGATCGGCAGCCGCCCTGGCGGCCATCAGCCCCGCCGGGCCGGAGCCGACTACCAGCACATCGCAAAACGCGTTCATGCGTTCGTAGCGCGCCGTATCGGGAGCCGTGCCTGCCTTGCCCAGGCCGGCGGCACGGCGGATGAAATGCTCACAGAACATCCAGAAGCGAGTGCCCTTCAGCGGACCGATCACCGGTCCCATGAAGGTCTTGTAGTAGAAGCCGGCCGACAAAAGCTTGCCGCCGAGCTGGTTCACGGCACTGACGTCCCAGGCAAGCGAAGGGAAGCGGTTCTGGCTGATTGCGGCCAGCCCGTCATAAATCTCGACCATTGTGGCGGGGATGTTCGGCTCGCGAACCTCGCCCCTCAACACTGTGACCAGCGCGTTCGGTTCCTCGACGCTGGCGGTCAGCACGCCGCGCGGGCGGTGATATTTGAACGAACGCCCAAACAGGGTGACGCCGTTGGCCAGCAGCGCCGAAGCCAGCGTGTCGCTGGCATGGCCGGTATAAGGCGCGCCGTCGAAGGTGAAACGGATGGTCCGCAGCCGGTCGATGCGGCCCCCGGCCTCTGTACGGCGCGGGCTCATGGCTTGTCCTCGGCCCGGTGCCGCGCAACCGAGTTGTGGTCGCCGCGCGCGAACGCGGTGCTGGAGATCTCGTGCGTCAGCGTGTTGCGCACGACCCTGAGATGGGCGCGGCAGCCGCCGGAATGCTGCCAGATCTCATTGTGGTCGCCGGCTGGATTAAGCCGATCGTAGACATAGGCGTTCCAGGCGTCGAGGTTCTGCGAGGCGGGCTGTGGGCGCTGGCGATTGCCGTCGCCCTGATAGGTGAATTCGATCACGTCGCGCGGGCCGCAATAGGGGCAGGTGATGAGCATGGATCTCTAACCTAATGCAGCCGGGGCGTGGCGCCCTGGCCCTTGTCGTCGATCACCAGGCCACGGTAGAAGCGGTCGAGCGCGAAGGCCGCGTTGAGACCGTGCGGCTCGTCCTTGGCAATGGTCCAGGCAAAGCACCAGCCGGAAGCCGGCGTCGCCTTGAAGCCGCCATAGCACCAGCCGCAGTTGAGATACATGCCCGGCAGCGGACCGGTGGTGATGATTGGCGAGCCGTCCATCGACATGTCGCAGACGCCGCCCCATGAGCGCAGCATGCGGACACGGGCCAGCCCAGGGAACAGCGCCAGCATCTCGCTCATCACCTCGTCGACGATCGGCAGGCTGCCGCGTTGGGCGTAGCTGTTGTAGCCGTCGAGATCGCCGCCATAGACAAGGCCGCCCTTGTCCGATTGCGACATATAGAAATGGCCCATGCCGAAGGTCAGGACCGTATCGATGAACGGTTTTAGCGATTCCGTGACGAAGGCCTGCAGCACGTGGCTCTCGATCGGCATCGTCTCGATGCCGGCAAGCCGCATGACCCGCCCGGTGCTGCCGGCAACCGCGACCGCTACCTTTTTTGCGCGGATTTCGCCACGCGTTGTCGTGACGCCGGTGATGCGGTCGCCGTCGCGCAGGAAGCCGGTGACCTCGCAATTTTCGATGATGTCGACGCCGCGGCGATCTGCGCCGCGCGCATAGCCCCAGGCGACGGCGTCGTGGCGGGCGGTGCCGGCGCGCCGCTGCATCAGGCCACCGACGATCGGGAAACGCGCGGTGGCTGAGACGTCGAGCGCCGGCACCAGGCGCGCGATTTCGGCCGTGGTCATCAGTTCGGCGTCGACGCCGAGATGGCGCATGGCGTTGCCGCGCCGGGCATAGTCGTCGAGCTGAGCAGGTGTGTGGGCGAGGTTCAGGCAGCCGCGCTGCGAGAACATGACGTTGTAGTTGAGGTCATGGGCCAGGTTCTCCCACAGCTTCATCGAATGCTCGTAAAAGCGCGTGTTGGCCGGCAGGAGATAGTTGGAACGGACCGCCGTGGTGTTGCGGCCGACATTGCCGGAACCGAGCCAGCCCTTCTCCAGCACCGCGACATTGGTGATGCCGTGCTCCTTGGCGAGATAGTAAGCGGTCGACAGGCCATGGCCGCCGCCGCCGATGACGATCACGTCGTAGGACGCCTTCGGGTCGGGCTTGCGCCAGGCCGGCTTCCAGTCCTTGTTTCCGGTCAGCGCGTTCTTGAGAAGCGAAAAGGCCGAATATTCCGCCATTCTTATTGTCATCCATTTCAGGCTTTGCGGCAGACTATAGAGCAGGCCGCCAACGCAAAGCCAAGATTGCGCCATCGCTTTTCGACTCCCCGACTTCGACTGGATTGGCCGACTTCGACTCGATTGGCCGACTTCGATTGGATTGGCCGACTTCGATTGGCGGACTTCGAAAACGAGCCGCCTGGCATGACTTGCCCCGTGATATGAGCGTCTTTATCAAGGACGTGCTTCGAAACTGCCGCTGCCGCCCGCGAGTCGCCAGAAAAATCATGTTCTTTCGTTTACTCCGCCTGGTCCTGATCGCTGCACTTGTTGTCTCGGCGCCGCCGTCGTTCGACGCGATGGCGCAGGCGCTCGGGCAGGGTGCCGCCGGGCTGGTCACAGACCAGCAGAAGGTCATCCAGAGCCTGACGGCCAAAACCGACGATCTCGAGAAGAAGATACAGCAGGATGGCCAAGACGATGCCACCCTCGTGGAAATCCGCCTGCAATTGGAGGATCTGTCGCGGGCGGCGCTCACCAGCGCGCTGGCGTTCCGCTCGCGTCTCGGCGATATCAACGATCGGATCGAGACGCTGGGACCTCCTCCGGCGGCGGGCCAGCCGGCCGAGCCCGACATCGTGACCGGTGAACGCCAGGCGCTGGCTTCCGAAAAAGCCGAGATTAACGCTGTCATTGCCAGCGCGCAGAACCTGTCGATCCGCATCAGCGGGCTGATCGAGAAGATCGGCAACATGCGCAGCGAGCTGTTCCGCAATCAGCTCACCAAGCGCTACGTGCTGTCCGATGCATTGAGCCCGGAGGTCATTTCCGACGCCAACGACGAATTTACCAGTTTCTACAAGGCGGTGTCGTCCTGGCTGAGCTTCGCCTTCAAGTTCAAGTTCCAGGCAATTCTTGCCGCGACGTTGATGGCGCTTGCGCTGGCCGCTGTGCTTTTTGTCGGCGGGCGGCGCCTGTTCGGCCGCGTCTTCGAAGCCGATCCTTCCGTCGAGGATCCATCCTATCTCAGCCGCCTGTCGGTGGCGTTCTGGTCGACATTGCTGCC
This sequence comes from Mesorhizobium sp. M0522, assembly GCF_040321085.1. Taxonomy (NCBI): domain Bacteria; kingdom Pseudomonadati; phylum Pseudomonadota; class Alphaproteobacteria; order Hyphomicrobiales; family Phyllobacteriaceae; genus Mesorhizobium; species Mesorhizobium sp. M0522. Next base: position 93,601 of record NZ_JAMYQW010000018.1, on the reverse strand, counting down.
GTCGCTGGCGGTTGGCGCCTTCCTTATCTCGACGGTCTTCTTCTTCAATTATTACAATGTCTTGCGCGGCGACATCGGCATCTTCCTGAATTCGCTGGTTGCCGTTATCGCGGTGGTGTTCTGCGTCAACCGGCTGACCAATGCGGCGCTGGAACCGCGATTGCCGAACTGGCGTCTGATCCCTGTCGAAACCGGCCCGGCGCGCTGGCTGGTGCGGCTGACGACTGCCATGGCCGTCGCCATCGGCATCAATTATTTCCTGTCGGTCGTCAACGACAAGATGGGCTCGCCGCTATCGCTGACCATCGCCAGAAGCTTTGTCGCCACCATCAGCGTCGGCGTCATCCTGATCCTGATGGGGCTGCTGAAGCCGTTCAAGGCTGCCGACGGGAGCTGGCGCCCGTGGCCGGCATGGCTGCGCTACACCGCCGTCGCGCTAGGGCTATTCACCATAGCGTCGGCGCTGCTCGGCTTTATCGGCCTTGCTATTTTCGTCTCGGTGCAGGTCGTGGTTACCGGCACCATCCTGGTCACCGCCTATATCGGCTTCCTGTCGGCGCGGGCGATCGGCATGGAAGGTGGTTTCGCCAACACTTCGATCGGGCGCTGGCTAGCGGCCAATTCAAGCTACGAAGAGACCGCGCTCGACCAACTCGGGCTTGTCGTCAGCGCCGCCATAAACATCATGATCGTGCTGGTGTTCCTGCCGCTGATCCTGTTGATGTGGGGCTTCCAGCCCGGCGACATCCAGGCCTGGGCCTACAAACTGGCGACGGGCCTCACCATAGGCTCGGTGACGATCTCGGTCACCGGCATCCTCACTGGCGTCGTCGTCTTCATCATCGGCTATTTCCTGACGCGCTGGTTCCAGGGCTGGCTCGACGGTTCGGTGATGGCGCGCGGCCGGGTCGACACCGGTGTGCGCAATTCGATCCGACTGGCGGTCGGCTATGCCGGCGTCGCGGTCGCGGCACTGGTCGGCATCTCGGCGGCCGGTATCGACCTCTCCAATCTCGCGTTGGTCGCAGGCGCCCTGTCTCTCGGCATCGGCTTTGGCCTGCAGAATGTCGTCTCCAACTTCGTCTCGGGCCTGATCCTTTTGGCCGAGCGGCCGTTCAAGGTCGGCGACTGGATCGTCGCCGGCGACATCAGCGGCACGGTCAAGAAGATCAGCGTGCGCGCCACCGAGATCGAAACGTTCCAGCGGCAGTCGGTGATCCTGCCCAATTCAAACCTGATCAACAATGCGGTCGGGAACTGGACGCACCGCAACAAGCTCGGCCGCATCGATATCAAGGTCGGCGTCGCCTATGGCAGCGACATTAAGCACGTGCATGGCGTCCTGTTGGAGATCGCGCGCAGTCATCCGCTGGTGCTGAAAAACCCCGAACCATTCGTGCTGTTTTCCAATTTCGGCCCGGCCGCGCTCGAATTCGAGATCCGCGTATTCCTGGCAGACGTTCTTAGTGGCAATATCGTCCAGAACGACATCCGCTTTGCCATCTTCGATGTGTTCGCCGACCAGCATATCGAAATTCCGTCGACACCGCGCGCCGTCGTCGAGACCAAAAAGCACGAGGCGTGGCCGATCGACGACGACAAGATCGAAGTCGAATTCGCCGAGCGGGAACAAGCAAAAGCCCTAGCGGCGGTCGAGGCGAAACGTCTCGCCAAGTCGGGACGCAAGGTACGGAAGCCCGATCCTGACTAGCTGATTGGAGCTTGCCTTCAAGCCCTCGGAAACCAATTGCGGCATGAATGCGGCATTCAGTTGCCGTTCAGCTTGCATTGCATATAAGCTCACCTGCAAACGGCGAGAATGCCTTGCGAAATGCAACAGAGGCGGTGGCAACACCGATACTGCAAAATGTGGAAGTCTCTCGTCGCCGCCATCGCTTTTCTGGCCGTGGGCGGTTCGGCCCATGCCGCCAGCGCGGTCAACAAGGACGCCGAGACCCGCACGCTGATCGTGACGGAAGGCGGCGGCAAGACCGAGCTGGCGCTGGCCGCTGGCGAAACCGTGGAATTTTGCCCGAGCGGCTGTTTTGTTACCTTGCCGAATGGCGACCTCGAGGCGCTGACCGGTTCGGAGACGATTGAGATCTCGGGCGGCGTCGCGCGCATCAAGTAAAGTCGACGCCATGATTTTTGAAGGCCGGGCAAACGCCCGGCCTTTTATTTGCTTCCGGTAATCGGCGATGAAGGTATGCACTTTTCTTCGAAGCTGCGCAGGACGGGCTCTAGCAGCGCCTTCGTACCAAGCAGGGCGAAGGCGTAGGTCTAACTGCATTCGACGGGCTGGTGGCGCGGGCTTTTTTGGCGATGTCGCAAACAGGCTGCAAGCGCGGCGCCGCGCCGCCCTATAGTCTGCTCGCAATAGCATCTTGGAGTCGCGGGCAATGGCAGGGTTTCCGGAAAAGGCGAAGGTCGTCATCGTCGGGCTGGGCGGCATCGTCGGCGCATCGGTCGCCCATCACCTGATCGAGCGAGGATGGGACGATATTGTCGGCATCGACAAATCAGGCATCCCGACCGATATCGGCTCGACGGCACACGCTTCCGACTTCTGCTACACGACCAGCCATGATTTCCTGTCGTGCTGGACGACGCTCTATTCCATCGATTTCTACGAAAAGATGGGTCACTACGCGCGCATCGGCGGCCTCGAGGTCGCCCGCGTCGGCGACGACGCCCGCATGGCGGAGATCAAGCGCAAGATCGCCTCGGCGAAGGCCTTCGGCACACGCGCCCGCCTGATCGATCCCGCCGAGATCAAGGAAAAATTCCCGCTGATCGAAGAACAGATGGTACAGGGCGGCCTGTGGGATCCCGACGCCGGCCTCGTCATCCCGCGCTCGCAGACCGTCGCCGGCAAGCTTGTCGACCAGGCGGAAGCTTCCGGCAAACTCAGGGCGTTTGCCAATACGTCGGCCAGGTCGCTCGTCATCGAGAACGGCCGCATCAAGGGCGTGGTGACCGACCGCGGCACCATCGAGGCCGACTATGTTGTGGTCTGCACCGGCATCTGGGGACGGCTGATCGCGGAAATGGCGGGCGAGGACCTGCCGGTCATGCCGATTGACCATCCGCTTACCTTCTTCGGGCCGTACACTGAGTTCGCCGGCACCGGCAAGGAGATCGGCTGGCCGCTGCTGCGCGACCAGGGCAACTCGGCTTACATGCGCGATACCGGCGACCCCAAGACCGCCGAAGGCGGGCAGATCGAATGGGGTTATTACGAAGAGACCAATCCGCGCCTTTGCCATCCGCGCGATATTCTCGAGAAAAACGAGGCGCGGCTTTCGCCGTCGCAACGCGATCTCGACATGGAACAAATCCTGGCGCCGCTCGAGCGCGCCATGGAACTGACGCCGATCCTGGGCGAGCTGGGCTACAATGAGAGCCATTCCTTCAACGGCCTGCTGCAGGTGACGGCGGACGGCGGCCCCTCGATGGGCGAAAGCCAGAAGGTCAGGGGCCTATGGTATGCCGTTGCGATCTGGGTCAAGGACGGCCCCGGCATGGGCAAGCTCATCGCCGACTGGATGACGGACGGCCGCACGGCGATCGACCACCACGCCATCGACTATTCGCGCTTCTATCCGCACCAGACGAAAGAGCAGTTCATCTGGGACCGCTGCACCGAAACGGCGATGAAGGTCTACAACCCGGCTGTCCATCCGCGCGAACCCTTCTCCAAGGCCCGCAATGTCCGCCGCTCGCCCTTCTGGGAGCGCGAAAAGGAACTCGGCGGCTATTTCATGGAGCTCGGCGGCTGGGAGCGCGCCCACGGCTACGCCGCCAACGAGCATCTGCTCGAGAAATACGGCAACCGGGTGCCGGTGCGCCAAAACGAATGGGATAACCGCCACTTCTGGCGCGTCTCGAACGCCGAGCATCTCGCGATGAGCGAGGATTGCGGCATCGTCAACCTGTCGCATTTCGCCATGTACGACGTGGAAGGCCCGGACCATGTCGCGCTGATGGAATGGCTGTGCGCGGCAAAGATCGGCGGTGACGGCAATATCGGCAAGGGCATCTATACCCATTTCCTCGACGAGGAAGGCATGGTGCGCGCCGACCTGACCGTCATCCGCATGGCCGACCGCTGCCGCGTCATCGACGGCGCTGATGCCGGGCCGCGCGACTTCCAGTACATGCGCCGGACGGCAGAGGACAAAGGCTTCGACGTTACCGTCACCGATGTGACCGAGAGATATGTGACCGTCGGCATCTGGGGTCCGAACGCGCGGGCAACATTGGGCAAGGTCGTGGAAAACCCCGACGGACTGACGCCTGAGAATTTTCCCTTTGCCGCGATCAAGCCCGTCAGGATCGCCGGCAAGGACGTGACCGCCTTCCGCATCTCCTATGTCGGCGAGCAAGGCTGGGAACTGCATATGCGCTACGAGGACGGCCTGGCTGTCTGGGACGCGCTGCGGTCGACCGGCGTGATGGCCTTTGGCGTCGAGACCTATGCCAACAGCCGCCGCATGGAGAAGAGCCTGCGCCTGCAAAACGCGGACCTCTTGACCGAATACAATCTGCTGGAAGCCGACCTTGCCCGTCCGAAAGTCAAGGAGGCCGATTTCTGCGGCAAGGCAAAGCATCTGCAATATCGCGCCCGGGTGCATCAGCCGGCCATGCTTTGCACGCTTATCATGACGGACAATACAGATTCGAATGGTGTTCCCCGCTATCCGGTTGGCACGATGCCGGTGATGGACCCGCAAACCGGTGAGACGCTCGTCGACGAGCTCGGCCGCCGCTCCTTCACGACCTCGGTGGCCTATGGTCCGACCCTCGGCAAGAACATCGCGCTCGCCTACCTGCCCTGGGCGTATTGCCAGGAGGGCCGCAAGCTGAGCGTCGAATATTTCGGCGAGAAGTACCCGGTCGAAGTGGCCGCCGTCGGCTACAGGCCGCTCTACGACCCGGAGAACCTCAATCCGCGCAGCTAAGCGTTGCTTGCCTGCCGATTCTCCACACAGGCAAGCCGAGCAGTGCCAGCAGGACCTGAATGCAGAAGCCCGATTCATCGTCGGGCTTTTCGCTTTGTGGAGCGATGATTCTCGCTTACCGTCGCGCTGCGATTGGGGGGTGCCTTTGCGGCGGATCGGCTGGGACAGAAAAAACGATGCGCTTGTGTTTCAGCTGAACCGGAATATCCCGGTTCGCGTCAGCTGGACCTTCGCAATTCCCATTGTGCTGCCCTTCCTGAACGAGTGGGCGAGCCGACCCAAGGATGCACTGATCCATACCTCTATCTTTGCAGCGCTTCTGTTTGCGTCGATATTTCTGCACGAACTGGCACACGCCTGGATCGGACGCCGACAAGGCGTCGCCACCGACAGGATAGAATTATATCTCTTCGGCGGGCTCACGCGTTTCAAACGCGCCGCAGCGCCATCGCCTGCCTGGGCGCGGATTGCGATAGCGGGTCCCCTGGCGAACGTCGCGCTCGCCGCGTTTTTCGATGCGGCCTATTATCTGGTTTTTGGAGAACTCATCCCAGTTGCGCCCGAAAGGCCATTCGGGTGGCTGCCGTCAAGGTCGGCCGGTCCTCTGGAATGGACGCTTTGGATTGGCGCATTGTTGAACGTGTCACTTATCATTCTCAACATCCTGCCCGCCTACGATCTGGATGGCGGCGTGATTGCAAGACATTTGTTCCTGAGACGCTTCGGCGTCCGCCGGGCCGCGCAGATCGTCGGCATCTGCGGCATCGTACTTTCAATTCTGCGTTTTGCGATCATCTTGCCTGCCGCGGTTGCAGGTATTCTGTTGTGGCTTCCGCCGTCATTCAAGCCGAACTGGAGGGCAGCGCGCGGAGTCGGTGCTAGAAAACCGAAGCCGGACCCATCCTCCGAGACGGATGTCGAGAAGGCCGTGGAGTGGCGGGGACGGGGCGGGCACCGCATCTACAAATGAAATTCGTTTTCCGGCGGTTCGCAAAAATGTGACCGAATGAGCCCGGCTCTCCACCGGGCTTTTCTCTTTGTCGATCGGCGATTTTCGCTTACCGTGCGGCATGTCTGGTTTTGCCCGTGCAAGACATCTCGTCTCGGGTGCCGCCGCGCTGGCGTCGGTGCTATGGCTGACTGCAAACTCCCGCGCCGCCGAGCCGGTCGACGTCGAACTGGTGCTGGCAGTCGACGTTTCGCTGTCCATGTCGCCGGACGAGCTCGAAATCCAGCGTCATGGCTATGCGGCGGCGCTGACGCATGACGATGTCCTGCAGGCAATCGGCGAAGGCGCTCATGGCAAGATTGCCGTCACCTATGTCGAATGGGCTGGCGCGACCTGGCAGCAGGTCGTCGTGCCGTGGACGGTGATCGCCAATCGTGCCGACGCCGAGCGGCTGGCAGCGCAGCTTTCCGCTCATCCGCCGGCCAGTGCCAGGCGCACCTCGATCTCCGGCGCGCTGGAATTCGCCAGCGATCTCTTTGCTGAAAGCGGCTTCCAGGGCGTCAAGCGGGTGATCGACATTTCGGGTGACGGCCCCAACAACCAGGGCGCACCTGTCGATATCACCCGCGACGCCGTGATCAAGCAAGGCATCACCGTCAACGGCCTGCCGCTGATGACCAGGGGCGGGTTCAGCAGCGCTTACGATGTCAACAATCTCGACCGCTACTACAGCGACTGCGTCATCGGCGGGCCGGGCTCCTTCATGATCCCGGTCAATGACTGGACGCAGTTTCCGGAGGCCATCCGCCGCAAGCTGGTGCTGGAGCTTGCCGGTCCGGCCTCGCCGCAGCGAGCGGCGGAACAGGCGGCGCATCCGCCATTGGTGCTGGCACAGGACATCCCCGTCACCGACTGCCTGGTCGGCGAAAAAATGTGGCGCGACCGCAGCTGGATGTACAACAGCCGCTGATGGCGGAGTTTGCTGTCGATGGTGACATACCGCAGTGCAGCATCTGCTTCATTGACAAGCCTGCGGGCGTCTGTGACACAATTCCCCATCCGAACACATAAAAGGGGAACCGACATGAACAGGATCGGAATTCTTGCCGCAAGCTTGACGCTTGCCGTCGGATTGTCCGCGCCGGCGATGGCCGCCACATCGGTCAGTATCGGCATCAGTGGATGGACCGGCTTTGCGCCACTGACGCTCGCCAAGCAGGCCGGCATCTTCGAAAAGCACGGCCTCGACGTCACCTTGAAGAAGGTGCCGCAAGCCAGCCGGCCGCTCGCCATCGCCAGCGGCGACCTGCAATGCGCCGCCACCACGGTCGAGACCTGGCTGGTCTGGAACGCCAATGGCGTGACAACCAAGCAAATATTCCAGCTCGACAAATCCTACGGCGCCGACGGCATCGTCGCCCGCAACGACATCAAGACCGTCGCCGATCTCAAAGGTAAGTCGGTCGCGTCTTCGGCGCCGGGCACCTCGCCCTATTTCATGCTGGCCTGGGTGCTCAACAAGAACGGCATGTCGACCAAGGACGTGACGGTCGTCAACCTGGAGCCGGATGCGGCGGCGCAGGCGTTTCTCGCCGGCCAGAACGATGCGGCGGTCACCTATGAGCCGTTCATCTCGGCGGTGCGCGAAAAGTCCGACCAGGGCCATATCCTTGTGACCACTCTCGACTATCCGATGGTGCTCGATACGGTCGGCTGCACGCCGGAGTTCCTTAAGGCCAATCCGGATGCGGGCAAGGCGCTTGCCGACAGCTATTTCGAGGCACTCGACCTGATCAAGAGCGATCCGGCGAAATCCTATGAGACGATGGGTGCCGACGTGAAGCAGTCGGCCAAGGAATTCGAAGAGTCGGCCAAATACCTGAAATGGGCCGACAAGGCTGAAAACAAGCAGTTCTTCACCAAGGAATTCCAGGACTTTTCCAAGACCGCCGGCGAGCTTCTGCTGCAGATGGGTTTGATCAAGGAAGCGCCTGACGTCTCGACATTGGCCGACACCAGCGCCGTCGCCGACTAACCGGCAGGATTGTCGCCCGGCGGCGGCGCGTGCGCCGCCGCTTTTTCATTCAGATCAGAGGACGGTCGAAGATGCCGCGCCCCTTGCATCCGGTCTCGCCGGGCATTCGAACCGTGCTCGGCATTTCGTTCTTCGTGCTGTTCGTGGCGTTCTGGGCGTGGATCACGCTTGGCGGCCACGTCAATCGCATTTTCCTTGCCGATCCGCTGTCGATGGTGAGAGACGGTTGGCGGCTGCTGGTCGAGGACCGCTTCTGGCTCGACATCCTTATCACCATCTGGCGCGTCTTCGGCGGGTTCCTGATGGCGGCCATCGTTGCCGTGCCGCTCGGCATCGTGATGGGTGCCTGGAAGCCCGTGGAGGCGTTCCTGGAGCCGTTCGTCTCCTTCGCCCGCTATCTGCCGGCATCGGCCTTCATCCCGCTGCTCATCCTGTGGGCGGGCGTTGGCGAGCTCGAAAAACTGCTGGTGATCTTCGTCGGCTCGGTGTTCCAGATCATCCTGATCATCGCGGTCAAGGTCGGCGGCACACGGCGCGACCTGGTCGAGGCGGCCTACACGCTTGGCTCGTCCGACAACGGCATCGTGCGGCGCGTGATCATGCCGGCCAATGCGCCGGAGATTGCCGAGACCCTGCGGCTGGTGCTCGGCTGGGCCTGGACCTATGTCATCGTCGCCGAGCTGATCGGCTCGTCGTCGGGCATCGGCTACATGATCATCAACAGCCAGTCGCGGCTGGCGACAGGGCAGATCATCTTCGGCATCATCGTCATCGGCCTGATCGGGCTGTTGTCCGATTTCGCCTTCAAGGCGCTTAACCGTTGGCTGTTTCCATGGAGCCTGGCGTGAGCAAGCTGCTCATCGAAGGCGTCTCGCGCAGCTTCGCCGGTGTCGGCGGTGGGCAGCCGGTCAAGGCGCTGATGCCGATCGATCTGGCGGTCGCCGCCAACGACTTCATCACCATCCTGGGGCCATCCGGCTGTGGAAAGTCGACGCTGCTCAGGATCGTCGCCGGCCTCGAAGCGCCGAGTGGGGGACGTGTTCTGCTCGACGGCAGGGTGGTGGACCGGCCCGGTCCAGACCGCGGCATGGTTTTCCAGTCCTATACGCTGTTTCCGTGGCTGACGGTCGCCGAGAACATCGCCTTCGGCCTGCGCGAACGTGGAATGGCCGAGCACGAGCGCAGCGAAATCGTCGCTTCTTACGTCGATCTCGTCGGGCTGAGAGGTTTTGAAAACCATTGGCCGAAGCAGCTTTCCGGCGGCATGCAGCAGCGCACCGCGATTGCCCGGGCACTGGCCAACGATCCGGAGATTCTGCTGCTCGACGAGCCGTTCGGCGCACTCGACAACCAGACCCGCGGGCTGATGCAGGAACTGCTTCTCGGCATCTGGGAGCGCCGGCAAAAAACGGTGCTGTTCGTCACCCACGACATCGAGGAGGCGATCTTCATGGCGTCGCGCGTGGTCGTGATGACGGCACGGCCGGGCCGCATCAAATCGGACGTTGCCGTCGACCTGCCGCATCCGCGCCACTACACGCTGAAGACCAGCCCGGAGTTTTCGGCACTGAAGGCGCGGCTGACAGAAGATATCCGCGTCGAGGCGATGCGCACGGCGCAGATATAGTCGGGTCAGCAAGGCGCCTGAACGGCTCAGAGACTTCGTAAGTCCTTGATAAGCACGTAAAGATGCAGCGGGTCCGTCGGCGATTGCGCGAATCCGTAGCGCTCGTAAAACGTGCGGGCGCCGTCGTTCTTGGCGTGGACGACGACCGCGCGGATACCTGCAATATCGGCCGCCTGCAAACTGCGCAGGACGGCATCGCGCAACAGTCCGCCGCCGACGCCTTTGCCTTGCCAGTCCAGACTGACCGCAAGACGCGCCAGCAGCATTACAGGCACCGGATGGCGTGCGAGACCTTTCGTCAATCGCTCGGGCGCACCCTCATATTTAAGTTCACCAACGACCAGGGTATAAAAGCCGATCACATCTTCGCCAGAGAGACCAATGTAGGTCTGCGAAGCATTGGCTTGCTGGTTTTGGAATGCATAGCGTACGAGAAAGCGATTGAGCGGTTCTTCACCGCAGTCGAACATGTCCACCAAATGCTTGCGGGCCAGTTTCTCGATCTGGAATTCGCTCACGCTGGATCGCGACCGGAAAAGATGCTTGGTTCGTTCAATAGGCGCTTGAGGCGGGGGAGATCACGCGTTGGCGCGTCGAGCGCTGCCATGAACGCGACCCATTTTTCGGCGTCGAGATGGAAGCTGCGCCGGTCGGCTAATGTTTCTTCGGCTCGTGCAAGCGCGCTTTCAAGCACGAAATCGCTGAGCGAACGGCGTTCAGTCGCGGCGGCGGTTGCGAGTGTACGCTTTGCCTGGGGGGTAAGGCGCAAGTCCAGTTTTTCCGATCTGGTGGTTCTGGTCGTCATTGGTACCTCTCGATTGAGGGATACCACATTTCGCCAGACAATGTCATGACAATTTCGGCCGCGCCCGCGAAACGTGCTGGATCAAGCCGCCAGAAGCTGCTTGCGGTCGACGCGTTCCTGTTGCGGCGAGCGGGCGTACAACTCGCGATAGCATTTGGAGAAATGCGAGGCGGAAACAAAGCCGCAGGCGACCGCCACTTCGACCACCGGCAACGACGACTGGATCAGCAGGTGCCGGGCGCGGTCGAGGCGGATCTCCAGATAGTAACGGGCAGGGGAGCGCCCCATCTCGGTGCGGAACAGGCGCTCAATCTGCCGGCGCGACAGGTCGACATGGTCGGCGACCTCGATCAGCGAGAGCGGCTCGGAGAGATTGGCTTCCATCAGCTCGATAATGGTCAGAACCTTGGAATTCTGCACGCCAAGGCGGGCGCGCAGCGGCAGGCGCTGGCGGTCGGTCGGGCTGCGCACGCGATCGGTCAGCACCTGCTCGCAGACGCGGTTGACGAGGCTTTCGTCGAAATCGTCGCCGATCAGCTTCAGCATCATGTCGAGCGCGGCGGTGCCGCCGGCGCAGGTGTAGATGTTCTGGTCGATCTCGAAGAGGTCGGCGAAGACATTGGCCTTGGGGAACGCCTCGGAAAAGCCCGGCAGGTTCTCCCAATGGATGGCGCAGCGCTTGTTGGACAGCAGGCCTGCGGCGGCCAGGATATGCGCGCCGGTGCACAGGCCGCCGACGGCAACGCCGCGATTGTACTCCTCGCGCAACCAGGCAAAGGCCGATTTGTTCTGGTAGCGCTCGACATTGATGCCGCTGCAGACGATGGCCATGTTCGGCCGGTCCGGTCCGGACATTTTCTTGCGCTCTTCCTCCAGCGAGGTGTTGACGGCGCATTCGACGCCGTTCGAGGCGCGCACCGGCTTGCCGTCGATGCTGGCGAGCCGCCAGCGATAGGCTTCATAGCCGAGCATGCGGTTGGCCGAACGCAATGGATCGAGCGCCGTCGCGAAGGCGATCATGGTGAAATCGGGGACCAGGAAGAATACGAACGATCGCCGGATCGGGTGCTTTACGACGTTCACGGGTAGATCCTCACGCTGCAATGGCGCGAACAGGATGTCGCGATTAGCATAGCGACATCAGGAAAGACGTTTCCTGTCAATTGGCTAGATGGCAACGGAGCGACTTTATTTGCGACACGGGTCGCAAATGGGCAATCGCTATGCGGCGAAGGACGCGACATGCCGCCGGATCGACCAAACGAGCCTACGCAGTCTGCGCACACGAAAACGCCGCCTCGGCAAAACCGAAGCGGCGCTGGATCGACTTCGAAGCAGCGCTAGGCTGCTTCCGCCGGGATTGCCGCGTCTCAGGCGACGAAGCCGAGGCGCGCGGCAGCCATGGCACCGGTCTGGCCAGGCATGGTGTTGGCCAGGCGCTGGCGCTCGAGCGCGGTCGTCAGGTTCATTTCGCGACGGGCAAAGAGGCGGGCAAAAAGCTTCATGATCATCTCCATTCGGTTGCTCAGACGGGTCGCCTTCGCTTGATGGAGTGGGGCAGCTCGTTTGTTGATGATGATATAGGCTTACGTGAGGGGAAACTAAATCGCAAAAGCGAAGCACTTGATATGAAAAGCGACACGGAATGCGACAAATTTGGGCATTCTGCCCCGGATTTTCGATTATTTACAATGTGTTGATTGCCAGTGCGGGCTGCTATGCGACTTGCTCATATGCGGCATGCGACGGCGACATGGCTCGGGAAAATCATTGGAGTACAAACAAAAAGGCCTGCCGGGCTGATCTGCGCGGCAGGCCTTCAGCTGTTGATACACACGGTTTACTTTGCTCCAGCCCAGGATCCCACACCATGGCGAGTGCCGGCCTTGGCATCGGCAGCTTCAGGCCAGCCGATATCCTTCTGCAGTTCAATCGGCAGCGCGCGGATGGCGCGTTCCGTCTGGTAGCGGGCACGGGCCTCGCTGAACTCGGTCGCGATCCGACCGATGGATAACAGGATAGACATCTCATTCTCCTTCGCGTTGGGCCGGGTTGTCCCGGCGCTTGCAGCGTCAGGCGGTACACCGGGTTTGTTTCAGCTTCATTTCGTGTCGATTGCAGGTCCGTGTCATGGTTGTTTCGGGACCACTTCGATGCGTCCTGCCTTCGATGGAGTTGACTATCCTCCCAAACTGATGTTCAATCAAACGAAATGGAATGATGGTTTGCATCAGAAAAATTGAAGGTCGCTTGCCATGAACGCCCCACTCAATCATCCGCTGCCGCTGCTCGATCTGGATGTTCTGCGCACTTTCGTCGCGATCGCCGAGACCGGCAGCTTCACCACTGCGGCCAATGCGGTCTTCCGCACGCCGTCGGCCGTCTCCATGCAGATCAAGAAGCTGGAGGACATTCTCGGCCGCTCGGTGTTCGCGCGCGACGCCCGTTCGGTGACGCTGACCACCGATGGCGAGATGCTGCTCGGCTATGCGCGCCGGCTGCTGTCGATCAATCGCGAGGTGGTGTCGAAGTTCATCATTCCAGACATTGTCGGGGTGGTGCGGCTCGGCTCGCCGGACGATTACGGCGAACGTGTGCTGCCGCATGTGCTGAAGCGGTTCGCACAGTCGCATCCATCGATCGCGGTCGACGTCACCATCGACCAGAGCGTCAATCTGCGCCGGCGCATGGACGACCGGGCGCTCGACATCACGCTGCTCACCAACTCCTACAAGACCAGCGCGATCGGCGCCGAAGTGCTGCTCACAGAGCCGATCGTCTGGGCCGGTGCCAAGGGCGGTTGCGCGCATCTGCGCGAGCCGCTGCCGGTCTCATTGTGGGAAGAGGGCTGTGCCTGGCGGGCAGGGGCATTGGAGGCGCTTGGCCGCGAGGGCCGCAATTACCGTATCGCCTATATGAGCGCGCACACGGCCGGCCAGCGCGCCGCGATCATGGCGGATCTTGCGGTGGCGCCGCTGCCGAAATCCTTCCTCGGCAGCGACATGGTCGAGCTGTGCCCGAAGGACGGCATGCCTGACATCGGCACCTACAACCTCGCCATGGTGGTGACGCCGGACGCCAGCGCGCCGGTGAAGGCAGTCGCCGACCATATCCGCGCGACGTTTGAGATGTTCAGGGAAACTGGGAAGTTCTTACCCAAACTACGACCTGAGCGGCGCAACCAGATCGCGAGGGGTTCCGTCGCGGCCTGTCCTCTGCAGCGACAACTCTCCTGCCTTGGCATGGTAACTGTCAGTTTCGTTGGTCAAGAAGGCCACTATACTGTCCCGCGCGCGTCGCGCCTCCGGCATGTCGATCAACGGCCAGACATGGAACATGCCTTGCTCGTGGACGATCTCAATTTCGACGCCGGCCGCGCGCGCCTTTTCCGCGAAGATCAGATTGTCGGGGGTGAGCAGATCGCGTGAACCGGTCAGCAGCAGCGTTTTGGGCAGCACCGACAGGTCGCCGTAAACCGGGCTGATCCGCCAGTCGGTGGGATCTATGCCGGCGCTGTAAAGTCGGATCGCCTCGCGGCCGCCGGCAATGCCCAGCCACGGATCGTTGCGTTCGGCCTCATACATTTCTGGGTTGGCGAGCGACACGTCGAGACCGGGCGAAATCAGCACGTGGCGTGATGGCAAGGGCAGGCCATTTTGCGCAGCCATCATCGTCAGCACGACGGCCATGTTTCCGCCGGCGGAATCGCCCATGAAGATGATGTCATTCGCGCTGGTTTCGCCGAACATCAGGCGGTAGACAGCGCCGACCATACCAAACATGGCGTGGAAATCGTGTTCGGGAGCAATGGGATAGATCGGCACAGTGATACCGAACCCGAGACGGTCGGCCATGTCGGCGATCAGCCGCCAATGATAGGGGGTGATTTCGAAGACGTAAGCGCCGCCGTGCAGGTAGAGAATCCGCTTCCGCTCGCCAGCCTTGGGCGCGATCTCGTAGACGGGAAAGCCGTTGATCGTGCGGGTTGTGATCTCCAGGCGTGACCGCAGCGACGCAGGCGGCTGATGGTTTTCCGTCTTGCGCGCATAGGCGATCCAGCGCTGCAGGTTCTCGGGGCTGGAAAACGCCTTCTTGCGGCTGTACCTGAGGACGAACGACACGACATGGCTTTTGAGACTGGGCATGCAGATACACGGACTTCGGCTGAGCCGACTAAGAGAACCCCCCGACTATTTCGAAGATTGTGTCGCCACCAAAAAAGTCAAGATTGATGCAATCTCAACACGGTCGTTTGATCCCAGCTGTCGACAAAGCGTCCGGCCATGAAGTCTCTGGCCTACCGGCGCAGCTCAACGCCGCGGCAGCAACGCGGCGCGCAGCCAATTGCTGGGTGCAGCCGGAGCCGCATTGCGGCTCCGGCGAATACCGAGCAGCTTTCATTGTCGATGAATTTCATCCGCGCTGCATGCCCCATCCGACCGAAAGCTGCCTTTCGCTCGAACGCGGCGACACCGGCCAGCCAATGTCCTTTTGGATCTCAGGCGGCAAGCTGTTGAGGATGCGCAGCGACTTGCGCGCTTCGCGTGTTTTCTTGAAGGCCGCACCATAGCGGCCGAAGCTTTCGAACATCGACATCTTGATCTCCTTGGAGCGTTGCGGTGGCCGAAAACTGTTTCCGCCTGCCGTTCGATGCCGGTTAAATGCTCCGCCTATGTATCTGGCGGATTTCACGAAAACGCGATTTCGTTTCCAGATCGGCGCGATCTGGAAACATTTGCATACAAATGAAAAATGGAAGGTCTGACGGCCTATCGGAGGCGAGTCATCCCCGCCCGCGCCGCGCGGCGTGGCCTTCGCGCGAACGCCGCCGCGGAGCGGCGTCGCCGGCAATGCCGTCTTCGCTCACCGTCTTGCGCGGCGGCAGTTTCACCGCCGCCGAGAGCTTGGGGAACGGGTCGATCTTATTCGGCAGCGCCATGGCATAGACGAAGTGCTCCTGGAATTTCGGCTCCAGCGCCGTCTCGATCTTCTCGATCTTGCTGACGGTTTCCTCGATCTCGCGGCGATAGCCACGGTTCAACAGCGCCATGCGGGCGCCGGCGCCGGCCGCATTGCCAACGGCTGAGACCTTGTCGAGGTCGCAATCCGGAATCAGGCCCAGCACCATTGCGTATTTCGGGTCGATGAACGAGCCGAATGCGCCGGCGAAGTGGATGCGGTCGACATGATCGGTGTGCTGCTTTTCCATCAAAAGCTTGGTGCCGGCATAAAGGGCGGCCTTGGCAAGCTGGATAGCGCGCACATCAGTCTGGGTGATGGTGATCTTGGGCTCGCCTTCCTTCAGCACATACGAGAAGGTGCGGCCATTGGCGACGACGCGAGGCGAGTGGCCGCTCAGCGATCCATCGACGACGCCGTCCTCGGAGATGATGCCGGCGAGATACATCTCGGCGACCACCTCGATGATGCCGGAGCCGCAAATACCGGTGACGCCGGTCGCCTGCACGCTGTCGAGGAAGCCCGGCTCGTCGGACCAGAGTTCCGAGCCGATGACGCGGTATTTCGGTTCCAGCGTTTCAGGATCGATGCGGACGCGCTCGATGGCACCCGGTGCGGCGCGCTGGCCACCGGAGATTTCCGCACCTTCGAAGGCCGGGCCAGTTGGCGATGAGGCCGCCACGACCCGGTGGCGATTGCCGAGCACGATCTCGGCATTGGTGCCGACATCGACGATCAGCATCATCTCGTCCTGGCGGTGCGGCCCTTCCGACAGCGTCACTGCGGCAGCGTCCGCGCCGACATGGCCGGCAATGCAAGGAAGCATATAGAGCCTGGCGCCCTGGTTGAGCTTCAAACCGATATCCGATGCCTTGATGTGCACGGCGCCGGAGACGGCTAGCGCGAAGGGGGCGCCGCCGAGCTCGGTCGGATCGATGCCGAGGAACAGATGGTGCATGATCGGATTGCCGACGAACACGGAATCCAGGATGTCGTTGCGTTGGACGTTGCCTTCGGTGCAGACTTTGTCCACAAGCCCCGAAATGGCCTCGCGCACGGCGACCGTCATACCTTCACGGCCGTCCGGGTTCATCATCACGTACGAGACACGGCTCATCAGATCCTCGCCGAAGCGGATCTGCGGATTGGATGTGCCCGACGAGGCGGCGACGCGGCCCGACAGCAACGACACCAGATGCATGGCGATCGTGGTCGAGCCGATATCGCAGGCAAGTCCGTACGCCTCGTTCTTGAGGCCGGGCCACAAAGCGATGACCCGTGCGGTCTCGCTGTCGGTGTCCTTGTGGATGGCGGCGGTCGCGGTCCAGTTGCCTTTGCGCAAAATACCTTGCACCTGCGGCAACAGATGGAAGTCGAAATCGAGGCTCTTGAGGCCCCAGTCCTTCATCAGCGCGATCTTCAGACGGTCGAGGTCGCCGAGCGGCTTGTGCATGTCGGGTTCTTCGATCTCGACATAGCACATGCGGATTGCCGCATCGCGGGCGATGACCCTGGTGTCGGCGTCCTTGCGGATGGTCTGCGCGTTGATGACGGTGTCCTGCGGC
This sequence comes from Mesorhizobium sp. M0522, assembly GCF_040321085.1. Lineage (NCBI taxonomy): Bacteria > Pseudomonadati > Pseudomonadota > Alphaproteobacteria > Hyphomicrobiales > Phyllobacteriaceae > Mesorhizobium > Mesorhizobium sp. M0522. Next base: position 76,700 of record NZ_JAMYQW010000018.1, on the reverse strand, counting down.
ACGTCGACGACGAGATCGCCGAGAATCTGCGCCGAGCAGGACAGCCGGCGGCGCTCGGGCAGGCCGCGTACGCGCTCGTAGCGCTCTTCCTTGGCGCCCTTGGGCGAGAGGTGATCGTTGGAGGAAACGATCTTGTGCTTGGCGAAATTGCCTTCCTGCACCTCGATCTGGCAACGCCCGCAAGTGGCACGCCCGCCGCACACGCTCTCGACATAGACACCGAGCTGGCGCGCGGCATCCAGAACCGGCGTGCCGACCGGAAACCGCCCGCGCTTGCCCGACGGCATGAACAGCACGAGCGGATCGGTGATGTTGACGGGAGAGTTCATACGTTCCAGACTTTACTTTCTACGCAGCTCGGGTCTTGGCCACGGCAGCGATGCCGCTGTGTCTCGGTTCCTCCCCAGTCCTAGGCCCCATATCGTGTCGGCCAAGACCTGGCTCAACCCCGCGCCATACGCGCTTCGCGGCCGCCGCGCCTGCGTCCGCCATTGCCATTGCCATCGCCCGGCGCGTTGACCTGCGTCCGGGCGGCAACGGCCTGGCCGCCTTCAGCAGGCTTGTAGTCCTTGTAGGTCCTGATCCAGTTGGTGCAGTTCTCGTCGGTGCCGTTCAGCACGTTGGCGCCGCGCACCGCTTCCATTTCCTGCGGCCGCACCGGGTTCATGATCGCCGAGGTCATGCCGGCGCCGATCACCATCGGGATGAAGGCGGCGTTGATGCCATGACGGTGCGGCAGGCCGAACGAGATGTTGGAGAGGCCGCAGGTGGTGTTGACCTTGAGCTCCTCGCGCAGCCGGCGTAGCAGGGCAAATACCTGGCGGCCGGCATCGCCCAGCGCGCCGATCGGCATGACCAGCGGGTCGACGACCACATCATGCGCCGGAATGCCGAAGTCGGCACAGCGCTGAACGATCTTCTTGGCGACGGCGAAGCGCACATCGGGGTCCATCGAAATACCGGTCTCGTCGTTGGAAATGGCGACGACGGGAACGTTGTATTTCTTGATCAACGGCAGGATGGCTTCGAGCTTTTCCTCCTCGCCGGTGACGGAATTGACCAGCGGCCGGCCCTTGGCGACCTTCAGCGCCGCTTCGATTGCCGCAGTCACGGAGGAGTCGATCGACAACGGCAGGTCGACCAGGCCTTGCACGATCTCCAGCGTCTGCACCAGCAGCGCCGGCTCGGTGGCGTTGGGATCGACTGCAGTGACGCCGGCATTGACGTCGAGCATGGTCGCCCCACAGGCGGCCTGCTCCAGCGCATCCTTGATGACGGTCTCAAAATTGCCGGCGATCATTTCGGCGGCCAGTTTCTTACGGCCGGTCGGGTTGATGCGCTCGCCGATCACGCAGAAGGGCTGATCGAAGCCGATGATGATTTCTCGTGTCGCCGAGGCGACGATGGTCCGGGTCATGAAATCTCTCCATCGTGATATAAAGAGTTCTTTATATCGTTATCTGTTTCTGATCAAGCGAATGCTGACGATTCGCGCTGTCAATGCGCGGTCTTGACCATGTCGACCTGGGTTTCAGTGAGGTCGTCATGCAGTATGTGGTCGAGCCGGTCGGCAACGAGCTGGTCGTCGCGGCGGATTTCGCGTTTCCACGGCCGGCGACCCTTCAGCACGCCGGATTCGTCGACGATCTCGGCGACGTATTCTTCCTGGCGGTAGGCCATCACATGGACGCCGGATACACCGGGAATTTCCTTCACCTCATTGATGATGTCGATGCAGAGCTGCTTGCCTTCCTTCTTCTGATCCTGGGCGCCTTCCAGGCGCTTGACGATCTGATCGGGAATGTGAATGCCCGGTACGTTGGAGCGGATCCATTTGGCCGTCTTGGCCGAGGCCAGCGGCCCGACGCCGCACAGGATGAAACATTTCTCGGTATAGCCGAGATCGCGGACCTTCTGCATGTAGGTGCGGAACATCGGTACGTCGAAGCAGTACTGGCTCTGCACGAACTGTGCCCCGGCGGCGATCTTCTTGCCCAGCCGATAGGGCCGGAAATCGATCGGCGGCGCGAACGGGTTGATGGCCGCGCCAAGGAAAAGCTGCGGCGGCGTCGTGAGTTTTCGGCCGGACAGGAATTTGCCGTTATCGCGCATAACGCGGCAGGTTTCGAGCAGCGACATGCAGTCGAGATCGAACACCGGCTTGGCGCCGGGCTGGTCGCCGGCCTGCACGCCGTCGCCGGTCAGGCACAGCATGTTGGCGACGCCCATCGCAGCACCCCCAAGCACGTCGCCCTGGATGGCGATGCGGTTCCGGTCGCGGCAGGCGATCTGCATGATCGGGGCATAGCCCATGCGGGTCAGCAGCGCGCAGATGCCGACCGACGACATGTGGCAGTTGGCGCCGGAAGCGTCGACGGCATTGATGGCGTCGACCCAACCGTCGAAAATCCTGGCGCGGTTGTAGACGTCTTCCGGATCGGCGCTGTCAGGCGGATTGAGCTCGGTCGTCACTGCGAACTCGCCGCGCCTGAGGACGCGTTCCAGCCGGCCACGCGAGGTGTGGCCGGGCAGGGGATCGAGCGGCAAATGGATGCCGGCCGGATTCTCGTCTGGCTGACGGCCGATCATGCCGACGCTCCGGTCTTCGTAGTATTCCGGGCCGCATTGCGGGCGGCCGCGGCCTGCGCGGTGACCCGCAGCCACGCGGAGGTTTCGCGCAAGGACTGATCCACCGGCTTCTGCACTTCCAAAATCTTGTCGCCATGCACCATGTTCCGCGAACCTTCCCAGGCTTTGACCCAGACGCAAGGCATGTCAGGCTCGACCTCGCAATTGCCGTTGGCGCGGACACCGCCGCAAGGGCCGTTGCGCAATTGCTTGGGGCAGTTCATTGGGCACGACATGCCGGTCGAGGAAAGGATGCACTGGCCGCACATGCGGCAGTCGAACATGAAACCCTTGACGCGCTTTTCGACGAATTTCACAGGCCCTTCGACACGGCTGTAGCCGATGCCCTTCCACAGCGGATGGAGGAGCAGGAACATGTCGGCGAATTTGCCATAGAACCATTCGAGCAGCCGCGAATGCCGCACAGACCAAAGGCGCACCGCGAAAGAGCGCTGCACACGCCGCTGTGGCGACACGTCGGCCGGCTTGTAGTCGGATTTCGGCGCCGCCTTCTTGACGATGGTCGCCTGGGTCACGCCGGCTTGAGCCGTCGTCGCCGGCATTGATTGGGGATCAGACATTTTCTTTGCCCCCCGCCTTGACCAGAGCGACCAGCCGCTCACGGTCGTATTTCGCATCAAGTTCCTGAAGAGCCTTCTCGGCCTCGGCTTCAAGATCGTCACTGACCGGGAGGGGTTCTGCCTTGCGCCATTCGGCAAGATAGTCGTCGGTGCCGCCAGCGCCGGTGCGCATGGCGCACATGTCGATCGCCTCGGTGAAGCGCAGCGGCAGTTCGCGCTTGGCGTTCTGCCGGCCCTTCTTGACGATGACCTGGGCGGGGATGTCGCGCCAGTAGACGACGATCAGATCGGCCATAATTTCCTGCTCCTGCAGAGCGCCGTGCGTCCAATCGGACGCACAAACGATGCTCTACCATTTAACTCCGCTGCATCGTGCTCTCCGAAGATCGATTCCGATCTTTTGGCCAATGCAGTGGTTTCGAGCATTGCCGGAAGCGCTGTTGGGCTGCTTGTTATGGGACGACGCGGGGGCCTTCAAAAGCGACGCAATCGACGGCCGCGGTTGAAAGCGGAGTTTCTTCCAGCACTGGTCAGCCGGCGCGGCCATCGTAGCTGCCGACCAGCTTCCTGTGGAAGCGCACGTAACCTCGTTCGGTCGTGCGTAAATGCTCCGCGACGATGTCATGGAAGCGCGGCAGGCGGTGGAAGGGAACGGCCGGATAGGAATGGTGCTCGGAATGGTACGGCATGTTCCAAGCCACGAAGCGCACCAGCCTTGTGGTGAAGGTGGTGCGGGTGTTCTCGAGCATGTTGGCGACATGCGGGCACAACGCGTGCTCGGCCAGCAGGTAGGCACGCAAAAACGGCTGTCCGACCAGCACCGGCAAGATCCAGACCCACAACAGCAGCGCCGACTGCGCGGCGAGCGATGCGGCCAGCAATGCCGCATGGCCGATCAGGAACAGCCGTGCTTCGGCAACCACCTTGCCGCGGCCCTTTTCCGGCACAAAGCCGTCGCGGTTGCGGCCCGCCGCATTGGTTGCGATCACACGGCCCATGGCGATCCAATAGGGGCCGCCTGACAGATAGCGCAGATATTGGCTGATGGTCTCCGGCTTCGGGGCCATCAGTTCGGGGTCGTTGTCCGGGTCGTGCGTATGGCGGTGATGGGCGAAATGGAAATAGCGGAACCATTCCGGCGGCAGCAGGATCAGGAAGCCGGCCACGGCGGCAACAGCGCGATTGAGCCACGCCGTCCTGAACGCCGTTTCATGGATGGTCTCGTGCAACAGCGTGAAGAAGAAGACGATCAGGATTCCCTGCGGCAAGACGAGCAGCGGCCAGAACGGGATGCGGGCGGCGATCAGCGCGCCTAGCAGGATAACCAGCCCGGCATGGACCGCCAGCCGGACAATGCCTGGCCGGTCAACCCTGGCGGTGAGGTCGCGACGGTCCTCGACCGAAAGGCCGGCAATGATGGTGCGGTGGTCGATGTCGCTCATGATGCAATGTTAGTGGCGGGTGGCTGTCCGGTAAATCGGCGCGTCACCAGACGCCGTTCCTTATCCCCGTCCAGAGATAAAACCATACCGTCGGATGATACCATTGTTTCGAAGGCAGGCCGGGATCCACCGTGCCGACCTTGCCGGCCAGCGCATCCCTGACCGCTTCGACGCAGATGTCGCGCGAGAAGGCCGCCTGCCGCAACGCGTAGCTTGAAATTGTGTCGCCCGGCTGCGGTTTGCCACGCGTCTGCCGCAGCACGCCGCCAGTGTCGACGCCGGCGTCGACCAGATGTACGGTGGTGCCGAAGTTCTCCGCATCGCCTGAAGCCAGCGCCCAGTAGCCGCCGTTCATGCCGCGATATTTCGGGGCGATGCCGGCGTGGTAGTTGAGGACCGGGCAAGGGATTTTCGCCAGCGTCTGCCGCGACAGCAAGCGGCAGCCGGCGAGCAGCACCACACCCGGCTGGATTTCCGCGATCGCCTGCAGGCACTCCGGCGCGTTGGCCGACGAGACATAAATGATCTTTTGCCCAGGCTTCGGTTCGGTTTGCAGCTTCTGCCCGGCGGCAAGCCGTGCTGCGTGGCCGGCGAAGAAGCGCTTGCCGAGGCGCGTCAGCACCATCGTGCCGAGTTGACCGATGGCCGAGGTCCAGCCTTGCCGCCGCGCCCGCGCGAGAAGCAATTGCTTTTTGGATTCAGGAGCTTCGAGGATGACGCTGACCGGGCCGAGTTGATCGGCGACGGCGTTGACGATCGCCCAGATATGCGGGCCGCCTTCGGTGACGACGACGATCGGCCGTTGGTTTGTTTTCGACAGTGCCATGCTCTGCGACCCCCCCCGCAAAGAACCTGTTCTTTGCGCGCGAATGCTAGGCTGACCGGGTTAACCCCTGGTGATCGGGGCTCAGCGCTTGAATTCGAGGATATCGAGCTTCGATTCGTAATAGGGCGCCGGGAACTCGATGCGCCATTCACTGGCGCTGTTGCGGAAGGCATAGCCGACCTGATCGCTTTCCGGGCCGCTGCCGTAGGGCTTTGCCGGATCGTCGTTGACGTGGAAGGAACCGAGATAGATCGCGCGTTTCTCGCCATCGTCGAAGAAGCGGCCCTTGGTGCGCTGCGAGCCGGTGATCTTTTCCAGTCTCCAGCCGGAGCCGTCGTCACTCACCTTGCATTTGAACCAGCCATAGATGACGAGCGGGCTCAATCCGCCGGCCTTGATGGTGCGGCATTGCCATTTGCCGGTCAGGTCCCTGTCAGAGAAGGGAACCAGCGGCTTTGCCAGCAAAGCGTCGAGCTGCTTGACCTCGGCGGGATCGCCGGCCTTCGCCTCGTCAAGCGCTGCCTTGCGCGTCTCGCCATATTTGTTGAGCCGCGCCTTGTCGGCAGCCGTTATCAGCTTCTGCACCTCGCCATCGGCCAACGCGGGCATGGTCAAGCAGAGGACAGTTGCTGCGGCAAACATGAGGCGAGCGATCATCGGTGGCGTTTCCCTTTTGTTGGCTGGAGCAGGCTGTTTTCTTGTCTGGCGCATACCTTAATGTTTCGCCGCGTTCTGTCATCCGTGCCTGAGCATCGACAGCAGAAACGAGGTGCAAAAGAATGCGGATCTTGCTGACGGGATCGTCCGGTTGGCTGGGCAGCGCCTTGGCGCCGCGCCTGCGGGCTCTTGGTCATGACGTCACCGGCCTCGATCCCGTCCCATCCTCGGAAACGCGAATCGTCGGCTCAGTCGCCGATCGCGACCTGGTCATGAGGGCGGTCGAGGAGAACCGCATCGAGGCCATCATCCATAGCGGCGCGCTGCACAAGCCTGACATCGAACGTCATCGCAACGAGGATTTCGTCGAGACGAATGTGCGCGGCACGCTCAACCTGCTCGATGCGGCAGCAGCTTTTGGCGTTCAGCGCTTCGTGTTTACGTCGACGACATCGCTGATGATTTCCGAGTCCATACGCACCGGCTTCACCGGCGGGGCGCGCAAGGCGGCATGGCTGACGGAAGACATGTCGCCTGAACCGCGCAACATCTATGGCGTCACCAAGCTTTCAGCCGAACAGCTCTGCCGGCTCTATCATTTGCAGTTCGGCCTGCCGGTGATCGTGTTGCGCACCGCCCGGTTTTTTCCCGAGGCGGACGACATGGCGCACGTGATCGAACAGTCGGATGCCAACACCAAGGCCAATGAGCTGTTGTTCCGCCGGCTGACGGTGGAGGACGCAGCCGACGCCCACATCGCTGCCCTGGAGAAAGCGCCGCAATTGGGCTTCGACACTTTCATCATCTCGGCACCGACGCCTTTCCAGCCCGAAGATTGCGCGGCCTTGATCGCCGACGCGCCGTCGGTCGTCGCGCGCTATTTTCCGGATTATCCGGCACTCTACACGAAGAAAGGCTGGACGATGTTTTCGTCGATCGACCGGGTCTACGATGCGTCGCGGGCGAGGAAGCGGCTGGGTTTCGTCTGCAAGACGAGCTTTGCCGATGTGCTTGCCGCCCTGGCGATCGAATAGAAGCGCGGCTATCATCGCAAAACGTTTGCGCGGGGAGGTGCATGTTGGGGGTGACGATCCATTTTGAGGGACAGCTGCGCGAAGACGAGCACTACGCTGTGCTATTGCGGGAAGTGGAGGCGTTTGCTGTCACTCGAGGCTGGCCGTTTCGGAAAATAGACGAAGCCGAAATGGTTCTCCATCGGGTCGTTGATGAACGCAGCGTGGACTATCTCGGCCCGGTTATAGGAATAGAGCTTCTGCCGCATCCCAAGTCGGAGCCCCTTCGGTTCGAGTTCGACAGGCACCTCTTCATGCAGCAATTTTGTAAGACCCAGTTTGCCGGGTCGGACGCGCATATCGAAATCATCGAGCTGCTCCGCAAAGTTGCTCCTCTTTTCGACAAGCTCGATGTCTTTGATGAAGGCGAGTACTGGGAACTGGGCGACTCCTCAATTCTGCAAGTCAACCTCGACACCGTCGAAGCCCTGATTGCAGAGGCGTTGCGCAAGGATCCAACTGCAAGGGGACCGATCCGGTTAGAAAACGGCCGCGTTGTCGATTTCGTGTCGGATCCGCAACCGGCGAGCAAATAATCCGAAGCGGGGCGTCTAACGGACGTCCTCCGGATGTGAGGCCACCCGCTTAAGTTCGCCCGTCAGGTCACCATAGCCGGTCGAGCGCCGCTCATAAGCGAGGCCGAGCATTTTCGCCGCCTTTTCGGCGACCTTGTCGAGTTCCGGGTCGTCGGTCTGGGCGATATAGATCAGCTTCTCGTAATTGCCGAAATAGTCCTTGATCAGCTCCGGGTGCTTGTCCAGACCGAGCGGCTTCATGAAGAAGGCATCGAATTGCCGGCAGAGGAAATCGGTCATGTAGAACGACATCATGTCGTCATCGGCGACCTTCGCATAGGCATCCATGCCCTGGTAGAAGGCAAAGCAATGCGGCCCGGCCATACGCTCGACGCCGTGCTTCTCGCAGATCCGGTCGAGCAGGCCACCCGTGCCGCAATCGGCATAGCCGACGAATATGTGTCTGTAGCCGTCGGTCTTGGCCTTCTCGATAGCCTTGTCCATGGCCGGCGCGATGCGGTCCGGATAGAAATGGAACTCCGCCGGCAAGCAGGTCAGGTCGAGATGGTCGAGCCCGAGCTGCTCCTTGACCGCCAAAACTTCGCGCGCAATCATCCCGCAGGCGATGACGAGCAGCCTGTCGCCTTGATCGGATTGTTGTTTTCGCGCGGTAGTCATGGAACCAGTCTAATCCATCTTCGTTGCTGTCCAGCGAATTTATATCCTGAGGGAGACACCATTCATGAAATTGTTCCGCGTCGCGCCAATCGCTATTCTCGCCTGCGCCTTGGCTGTTTCGGCCTGCGCCAACACGGTGCGCGGCGTCGGAAGGATATCAAATCCACTGCGAAGGCTGTTGACGATACCGTCAAGAAACCCTGATCCGCACGGCTCTAAATATTTGGGAATAAAAAAGTCGCACTGCAAGGCGCGGCTTTTCTCGTCGGTGCCGGACTTATTGGCTCAGGCCGAAGCGCGGACGTTGTGCTTGCGCTTCATGAAGTCCTTGGCGGTCTCGACCGCCACCGCGGCGTCGCGGCAATAGGCGTCGGCGCCGACGGCTTTGCCGAATTCCTCGTTGAGCGGTGCGCCGCCGACCAGCACGACATAGTCATCGCGAATGCCCTTTTCCTTCATCGTATCGATGACGACTTTCATGTAAGGCATGGTCGTCGTCAGCAGCGCCGACATGCCGATGATGTCGGGCTGGTGCTTTTCGATGGCATCGAGATATTTTTCGACCGCATTGTTGATGCCGAGGTCAATGACATCGAAGCCGGCGCCTTCCATCATCATGCCGACCAGATTCTTGCCGATGTCATGGATGTCGCCCTTGACGGTGCCGATCACCATCTTACCCTGCTTCGGCGCGCCGGTGGCGACAAGCAGCGGACGCAGGATGAACATGCCGGCCTTCATCGCGTTGGCCGACAGCAGCACTTCGGGAACGAACAGGATGCCGTCGCGGAAGTCCTCGCCGACGATGCGCATGCCCTCGACCAGAGCCTCGGTTAACACCTTGTAAGGCGCCCAGCCGCGCTCGAGAAGGATATTGGTGCCTTCCTCGATTTCTTCCTTCAACCCGTCATAAAGATCGTCGTGCATCTGCTGCACCAACTCGTCGTCGGAGAGTTCCGAAAGGATGATCTCGTCGTCGGCCATTTTTTCTCAGGCTCCTTGCCGGCTACAACTGTTGCGGCAGCTTAAAAATATCGCGTCAATACCTAACCCGCACGGGCCGGTTGTCCATAGCTGATTTGCGACTTCCCGCAAAACGAAAGCGACCGTAAATCTCTTGGAATTCTTGTCGATTTTGCGACAGGCGTTGGCGCTGGCGGGCCGTTTCGAATAGGGTGCATGGCTACGATCCGGCCAGAGACCGCAATATGCGGCCGCAAACGGATTTCAGGCCGGTGCAAGAGCCCGGCCGGAGTAAATCAGGCCAGAACGAAAGCCAGGGAAGAACGATTATGAGTGAGAACGCGCCGGTCGATCAGGAAGCGTCAAACGCACGGCGCGGGCGCGCTGCCAGCGGTGGCGCCGCAGCCCGACGGGCTGCACGTTCGGGCGGCGGCCCCGGCACACAGCTCACCTATATCAAGCGCAAGATCAACGTCTATGAAGTGCTGGACGAGGAAGGGCTGGCGCTGATCGAAAAGAACACCGACACGGTGCTGGAGGAGATCGGCATCATCTTCCGCGACGACGCCGAGGCGCTGCAGCTTTGGAAAGAGGCGGGCGCCGACGTCAAGGGCGAGCGGGTGCATTTCCCCAAGGGCCTCTGCCGCTCGCTGTTGAAGACCGCTCCGTCCGTCTATACCCAGCACGCCCGCAACGGCGAGCGCTCGGTGCAGATCGGCGGCAACGCGACAGTGTTCGCGCCGGTCTATGGACCGCCCTTCGTGCGCGATCTCGACGGCGTCAGGCGCTATGCGACGATCGAGGATTTCCGGAATTTCGTGAAACTCGCCTATATGGCGCCGTCGATCCATCATTCGGGCGGCACGGTTTGCGAGCCGGTCGACGTGCCGGTCAACAAACGGCATCTCGACATGGTCTACAGCCATATCAAATATTCGGACAAGCCGTTCATGGGCTCGGTGACCGCGCCCGAGCGCGCTGAAGATACGGTGGCGATGGCCAAGATCGTGTTTGGTGACGATTTCGTCGAGAACAACACGGTGCTGACCAGCCTGATCAATGCCAACTCGCCGATGGTCTTCGACGAGACCATGCTGGGAGCGCTGAAGGTCTATTCGCGCCACAATCAGGCCTGCATCGTCACGCCGTTCATCCTTGCCGGTGCGATGAGCCCGGTGACGGTCGCCGGCACGCTGACCCAGGTTTTGGCCGAGGTTCTGGCCGGGGCGTCGTTCACACAGCTGATCCGGCCGGGTGCGCCGGTGCTGTTCGGCACCTTCGCCTCGTCGATCTCAATGCAGTCTGGCGCGCCGACCTTCGGCACGCCGGAGCCGTCGCTTGTCTCGTATGGCGCCGCACAGCTTGCCCGTCGGCTCGGCCTGCCGTTTCGCACCGGCGGTTCGCTCTGTGCTTCAAAAATCCCCGATGCGCAGGCCGCCTACGAGAGCGCCAACACGCTCAACTCGACGATCCTCGCCGGCACCAACTTCGTGCTGCATTCGGCCGGCTGGCTCGAGGGCGGTCTCGCCTCCTGCTACGAAAAATTCATGATGGACATCGACCAGCTCGGCATGACGCAGAAGTTCTCCGAGGGTGTCGACCTGTCGGAAAACGGCCAGGCGATGGATGCCATCCGCCAGGTCGGCCCAGGCAGCCACTATCTCGGCTGCGATCACACCCAGGCCAATTTCCAGACCGCGTTCTACCGCTCCAACATCGCCGATAACAATTCCTACGAGCAGTGGCTGGCCGAAGGCGAAAAAACCGCGCCGCAGCGCGCCAACGAGCTCGCGCGCCGCTGGCTCGAAAGCTACGAGGCGCCGTATCTCGATCCGGGCATCGACGATGGGCTGAAGGACTTCATCGCCAGGAAGAAGTCGTCGATGGCCGACGCCTTCACCTGAAAGGAGCCCGAATCAGGCGGGGCTAAAGTCGCCAACATCATCCACAAGGAAGTCTGGCGGAGTGCCTTCTCCGACCCGGACAAGAAGGGGTGATCCCGAGCGCGGCATGACTGAAACCATCGCGGCAGCGCTTTCCGCCTCCGGCCTCATGCTTCGCGGCGGCTTCAATTTTGCAGGTGGTGAAGAAACACCCTCCGGTCTCTCCGGCGTCGCCGCCAAATCCGTGCTGCTGGTGGGGCAGGCGGGTGCCGCACCTTGGCCGCACTTCCTGCGCTGGTTGGAGAAACAGTCACAGCCGATCGACGATCCGCTCGACAGATGGTCGCGCGAAGTGATCGGCGCGGTGGCCGGAAAATTCGGGGCGCGCGCCGTGTCACCGTCCGACAGGCCTTATCTGCCGTTCCAGCAATGGGCGATGCGTGCGGAGGGGCTGAAGCCGTCGCCGCTCGGCATTCTCATGCATCCGAAATACGGGCTCTGGCATGCCTATCGCGGCGCGCTGCTGTTCGAAAATGAGATTGCGCTCCAAGAACCCCACGACGTGATTCACCTTTGCGATACATGTTTGGAAAAACCTTGCCTGAAATCCTGTCCGGTCGAGGCTTATTCTGCGAATGGTTTTGCACATGAAACCTGTCTGGCCCATGTGCGCGGGCAAAACGGCGCGCCCTGCCGGACCGGCGGCTGCCTCGAACGCAACGCCTGTCCTTACGCTACCGATTATCGCTATCCGGCCGAGGTTCAGGCCTTTCACATGGCAGCATTCGCGCGTCTGTAGCGTCGCCGAATGCCGCACGAAATCTTGAAGCAGATCGCCTCATTACAGCTTGCCGCGACGGTCACCGCGGGTATCTATCGCACGTCAGATCAACGGAGCGGATGATGGCCACGCAAGCGATGCAGATCAAGACAAGCGACGGCATTGCCAAGGCCCGGCTGTACCGTTCGGCGGCCCCAGCCAAGGCAGCGATCATCCTCTACATGGACGTTTTCGGTCCGCGACCGGCGCTTGATCAGATGGCGGAGCGGCTTACGGGCGAGGGCTATGCGGTGCTTGTGCCGGACCTTTTTTACCGCAATGCGCCCTACGGTCCGTTCGATCCCAAGACTGCGTTCGGCGACGAGAGGAGCAAGGCCGCCATCACAGGTCTCCTGGGCGGCACGACCCAGGAGATGACGATCCGCGACAGCGGCGCTTTCCTCGATGTGCTCGCTGCCCAGGGCCTAACCGGGCCGGTCGGCATTGTCGGCTATTGCATGGGCGGAGCGCGGGCGCTGAACGCGGCGGCCAGCTATCCCGATCGCATCGCCGCCGCGGCCACTTTTCACGGCGGCAATCTGGCTGGTGACGCAGCCGACAGTCCGCATCGGAAGGCCGCCTCGGTCAAGGCAAGGGTCTATATCGGCACTGCCGGTGTGGACCGCAGCTTTCCGCCGGAGCAATCGGCGCGGCTGGCCGAAACACTGCGCGCCGCCGAGGTCGATCATGTCATAGAGAACTATGCCGGCATGGCGCATGGCTGGTGCATGCCGGACCATAGTGCCTTCGATGCAGCCGGCGCCGAACGCCACTGGAAGCGGCTGACGACGCTGTTTGCGGAGACGCTCGGCCAAGGCACGCCAACCATTACGACGTGACCGCCCGCCAAAAAATTCTTTCCATCGCCCCAAGGAACCGCCATTAGCCTTCGTCCAACAGGCAAATGATGGCGATGATGCTGGACGAAAGCGAAGCCTCCGACGCCGAACTGATCGGACGGGCGAAGGGCGGAGACCGGGGTGCTTTCGGCAAGTTGCTCGAAAGGCACTATGGTTTCGTCTATCGCGCCGCCTATCGTTGGTGCGGGAAAAAGGCCGACGCCGAGGACATCGCCCAGGAAGTCTGCGTCCGGCTCGGGCGGGCGATCCGCGACTATCACGGCAGCGGTGCCTTCACGACGTGGCTCTACACCATGACGCTGAATGCGGCGCGCGACATGATGCGCAAGACCGCCCGCGAGACGGTCAAGACCGAGGCCTATGGCGCCTATGCGCTGATTTCGGGGGAAATCTCGGCTGAGCCGGAAGACCCGGCCGAGACGCTCTGGGCAGCGGTGCGCAAGCTGCCGGACAAGCAGCGCGATGCGGTGCTGCTGGTTTATGGCGAAGGGCTGAGCCACGCCGCCGCCGCCGAGGCGATGGCGATCTCGGAGACGACGGTTTCCTGGCACATCCATGAAGCGAAGAAACGGCTGAAGACGCTGATGCGTTCAGCCGGGGAAGTGTGACCATGGTCGACGACAACGAACTGAACAGACTGCGCGACATCGCAGCACCGGCGCCGGACGCGGACGCAAAGGCGCGTGCCCTCCAGGCCGCGCTGCGCGCCTATGACATGGAAGAAAAAACTTTGCCGGGCGCCCAAGGATCGGTGAGCGGGCTTCGTCTCACAGAGCGAGCACAAAGGCTCTGGAGCGAAATCATGCAAAAGAAACTCTTCGCCACGCCGGCCATTGCCGGGCTCGTTGCCCTGCCGATCGCCGGATACGCTACCATTTATATGCTGGGGGAATCCAAATTCGGCGGGCCCGAATTCGGCGGGGATAAGATCACCGAAACGCTGGCTGACAAACCGGCGACCGTCAAACCGCCGGTCGTTGCCGAAGCGGACAAGCAGAAGAAGGCGGACGCCGACAGTGAAAGCCGCGACACCGGCGAGGCGCTTGTGGCGCCGACATCGCCGCCGAAGGCGGAATCGACCGCGGTCGGCGGGCTGACGCAGCAGGATGTGCTCAGCCGCAATGCACCCGAACCGGCGCAGAGCGGCGAGTTCGCGTTGGATGGGGGTGCAAGCTCCGCGGCTCCGGCAGTCGATGGCGGCGCGCGGGTCGGACGCGTGCCTGGCACGGTTGCCGAGCCCAAGCTGATGGCACAGCAGCCCGCCGCTGCGCCGGCCGACCAGATGCTGCCGCAAGAGGAAAACCGCGACCGCGTCGAGAATTTCAAGACCAACCCGGTGCATGCCGCACTTGAAGACCCGGTCTCGACCTTCTCGATCGATGTCGACACCGCTTCCTATTCCTTCGTCCGGCGCTCGCTGAAGGAAGGCTTTATCCCGCAGGCCGACACGGTTCGCGTCGAGGAGATGATCAACTACTTCCCTTATGCCTGGAAGGGACCGGACTCCGCCTCGACGCCGTTCCACTCGACCGTCAGCGTCATGCCGACGCCGTGGAACGAGCACACCAGGCTGATGCATGTCGCAATCAAGGGTTTCGACGTGAAGCCGGCCGAGCAGCCCAGGGCCAATCTGGTCTTCCTGATCGATGTGTCGGGCTCGATGAACGAGCAGGACAAGCTGCCGCTCCTGCAGTCGGCCTTCCGGCTGCTTGTCAACAAGCTGAGACCTGACGACACCGTCTCGATCGTCACCTATGCGGGCGATGCCGGTACCGTGCTGGAACCCACCAAGGCTTCGGAAAAGGACAAGATCCTCGCTGCCATCGACAATCTGACATCCGGCGGCTCGACGGCAGGCGAGGCCGGCATCAAGGAAGCCTACAGGCTGGCGCAGAAATCCTTCGTCAAGGACGGCATCAATCGGGTGATGCTCGCCACCGATGGCGACTTCAATGTCGGCCAGACCGACGACGACGACCTGAAGCGGCTGATCGAAAAGGAGCGCAAGACAGGCGTATTCCTGTCGGTGTTCGGCTTCGGCCGCGACAATCTGAACGACCAGATGATGCAGACCATCGCCCAGAACGGCAATGGCACTGCTGCCTACATCGATACGTTGGCGGAGGCCGAGAAGGTGCTGGTCGAGGATGCCTCCTCGACACTGTTCACCATCGCCAAGGACGTGAAGATCCAGGTCGAGTTCAACCCGAACAAGGTCTCGGAGTACCGGCTGATTGGCTACGAAACCCGCGCCTTGAACCGAGAGGATTTCAACAATGACCGGGTCGATGCCGGCGAGATCGGCTCAGGTCATTCAGTCACCGCGATCTACGAGATCACGCCTAAGGGCAGCGGCGGCGAACAGATCGACCAGCTGCGCTACGGCCAGGCCTCGGTGAACAATGGCGGTGTCGCCAATGCCGACGAATATGCTTTCGTCAAGATCCGCTACAAGCTGCCGAACGAGGACACCTCGAAGCTGATCACCACGCCGGTAACGTCAGCCAACGAGGTGGCGTCGTTCGACCAGGCCAGCACCGACCAGCGTTTCTCCGTTGCCGTTGCTGCTTTCGGCCAGAAGCTGCGCGACGAGGATGCGACCGCGAAGTTCGGCTACGACAAGATCATGGAGATTGCCACCGCCGCCAGAGGAGCCGACCCGTTTGGATACCGGTCCGAGTTCCTCTCGCTTGTGCGCCTTGCCTCGGCGCTCGGCGGTAACCGGTAGTGGCAATGACGGCCGGTTTCTTTCAGATGGGATCGTTCTGATAGGGGGAGCCGGCCTACGGGCGGGTGAGGCAGGCCGGCGAGGGAAACCTTGCCGGCCTTTTTTCGCGGCCGCACTGCTTCGCGCGGACTATGTCGCAGACGAAAGCGTCAGGCGCGTCCGCGGCGCCGCTCGCGGCGGGCTTCGCTGGTCTCGGCGGCATTGACCGTAGCCTGCTTGTTGCGCATCGGGCCGATGCGTTCGACGATCTGCTCGACGGTCGGGCGATCCGACTTGGTGTGCGCATCGAGCGCCTTGCGCATGGCGGCGAGGTGCTGGAACGAGGTGCCGCAGCAGCCGCCGACGATTTTGGCGCCGGCATCGACGGCGAGGCGCACATAGTCGGCCATCAGCTCGGGTGTGCCGGAATAGTAGATCTCGGCACCGCGAAATTCGGGAATGCCGCAATTGCCCTTGACGATCACCGTTGCTTCCGGCTTCGCCTCGGTCATGTCGAGCAGCGACGCGAGAATGTCGGAGGCGCCGACACCGCAATTGGCGCCGACACCGAGCGGTGTCTGCGACAGGCCATCGACGACGCCGTGGATGTCCTTCGGCAGCAGTCCCATCATGGTGCGGCCGGCGGTGTCGAAGGAGCCGGTATAGGTATAGGGCAGGCCGACGCGGATGGCGGCTTCGGCGGCGGCGCGGATTTCGTCAGGCGCCGACATGGTTTCGATCCAGGCGACTTCGGCGCCGCCGGCCTTCAGCCCCTCAATCTGCTCGGCAAAGGCTTCGACCGCCTCGTCATAGGTCATGGCGCCGAGCGGCACCAGCAGCTCGCCGGTCGGGCCGACGGAGCCGGCCACGATCACCTTGCGGCCAGCGTTGCCGGCGACGGCGCTTGCGATCTCGGCCGCGCGCTTGTTCAGCGCATAGACGCGGTCCTGCGCGTGGTGCAGCTTGAGCCGATGGCGGGTGCCGCCAAAAGAGTTGGTCAGGATGATGTCGGCGCCGGCATCGACAAAGTTCTGGTGCAGGCTGGTGATGGTGTCGGGCGCGGTCTCGTTCAAGAGCTCGGGAGCCTCTCCGGCCTCAAGGCCCATGGCGAACAGATTGGTGCCGGTGGCGCCATCGGCGAGCAGGACGCCCTTTTCGGCAAGCAGAGCGTCGATCGGATTGGTCATGTGAAATACGCCTTCGCGGAAGAATAACTGAGATAAGGATATAAAGAATTCTTTATGTGCCGTCAATGTCGGCGCGTAGAGCAACCGGTCAAAATCGCATCTCCGCCAGCTTTCGTGTGAAGCTGGCCGCTTCATGCGCGTTGACGTCCGCGGCACGGATCAGATTGTCGAAATGGCTGGTCAGGATGCGGATCGGCTGCGTGGCGTTCAGCACCAGATACATGTCGCCGACGTAAATGGCGGCGCGATAGGGTCCAAAGATGGTGTATGGGATCGAATAGCGCATCCGCCCGTCATAGAGAAACAGGCGGAAGGTGGGATAGAGGTCGTCGAGCAGCGTCGCCATATGGAGGAGCTGCTGGTGGCGGTCGGCCTCCGGAAAGCGGTCCCACACGCCCAGCCCACGCGAGAAGATCTCCAGCGTGTGGCGCGGCATACAGACTTCCATGTCGGTTTCGGGCCGGCGGTTATAGTCGATGCGGTACTGCGTTTCGCCGGCCTGTGCCTCGCGGCTCTTGTTGGCGATGACGGCTTCGTAGTCGACAAGCGCCTCGGTGCGCAGAAGGTCGGGAATGCCGGCCGGCACGTAGCGGATTTTCGTTCCCGCCGCCTCGGCATGCCAGCGAGCCAGCAGCGTGCGGTCGAAGCCGTCCGGCGCCTCCTCGATCTCAAGGCTCTCGCGGATTTCACCGGTGACGCCCTCATCGTGGCTGAGGCCGAGCAGCCAGTCGAGCGAGACTTTGAATTCGGCGGCGATGTTGAGCAGCGTTTCAGCACGGGGAAGGCGGGTCGAGGCGCCGGAGAGCAGCTGCGACAGTGCCGAACGGTCGATGCCAACCGCGGCGGCGAAGGCCGACTGGTTCAAATCGGACCTTGTCAAGAGCATTTTCAGGCGCTCGCGAAAGATCGTCGACAGGTCGCGCTTGTCCAAATCCCTACTCTCCCTGACGTGAGCAAAATTTTGCGCCGAAGCGGTCTACATGGCGTTTCGAGCGTAAATGAATCTACGAGCTTGTTTACAATACATAACATATGCAGCTGAAAATGCGCAATCGCAACAGTTTGTGCGCTTTATCGCGTTGCGCCGACGCAACGCTCCTGACACAATGTTGTCAGGAATCAAACGGGTTCCGGCGACTGGAAGGCAGTGGTCGATAGCATGACGAGCATGGGCAACAGGCGACACGGCGCAGCGACCATCGAATGGCCGACCGTATTTCTCGCACTTCTATGCTACGGCGGCTGGCTCGCTGCCGGCTTTCTGCTCTGGCCATCCTACCCGCTGCGGGCACTCGCCTTTCTGACCCTGATTGCGGCGCTGCAATCCTCGCTGATGCACGAGGTCCTGCACGGCCACCCAACCCGGAATGCGCGGCTCAACGAAGCCTTTGTGTTCCTGCCGATTGGCCTTGTCTGGCCGTTTCGCCGATTCAAGACCATTCACCTGCGCCACCATGCGGACGAGCGCCTGACCGATCCGCTCGACGATCCCGAAAGCTATTACAAGGCGCTCTGGCAGCACGAGGAGCTGCCGTCGGCGATGAAATTCCTGCTGAAGGTCAACAACACGATGATCGGGCGTTTGGTGCTAGGCCCGTGGCTTTCCTGCATCGGCTTTTTCATCGACGACGCCAGGCAGGTTGCCGCGGGCGACAATTCCATCCGCAAGGCATGGCTGCTGCATGCGATCGGCCTCGTCGTGGTGCTGCCTGTCGTGCAGTTCGGCTTCGGCATGCCGTTGTGGCTTTACGTTCTGGTGCCGGTGTGGCTTGGGCAGTCGCTGATTTCGATCCGCACCTACGCCGAGCACCAATGGTCTGAACATCCGGAAGGCCGCACGATCATCGTCGAGCGCTCGCCGCTGTCCTTCCTGTTCCTCAACAACAATCTGCATTTCGTCCATCACAAGAGCCCGACGGTGGCCTGGTACAGGCTGCCGAAGGTGTTTCGCGACCGCCGTGACGAATGGCTGCGGATGAACAATGGCTACGCCTATCCGAACTATTTCGCGCTGCTCAAGGCCTATGCCTTCAAGGCGAAGGAGCCGGTCGTCCATCCCGTGCTGCGGCGCATGCCGGAACCAGGACGCGCATTCAAGCCGCGCGTCAGGGCACGCAGCCTCAATGGGCTTGGCAGCGCACCGGTACCCGCCGAGCCGCCGAAAGAATGATTCTTGCGTTGTTGCAGGCGGTGCCGCGCGGACGACGCTTTCCTGACCTTGTCAATTTCCCCGCATAACGGTCAAATCCCGGCATGAGTGAATTCATTGCGGCTTTGCCGATGTACGACTGGCCGGAAGCGCGGGACGATGTCGACGCGCAATGGGCGCGGCTGCGCGATGCTTTCAGACAAAAAGGCATCGATGCGCCGGAGACGATCATCCGCCGCACCGGCGATTTGCCCCCCGTGCCTGGCGGTATTCGCGATGATCAGGGAAAACCCATCGCGCCCGATCCGGCGACATTGCCGCCGGACGAACTGGATTTTCACCAGCTCTGGCTGCATCCGGCGCTGCTCTTTGCGCAAACCTGCTGGGGACCGATGGAACTCGGCCTGTCGCAGCGTGTCCAGCTCGTCGGCCAGCCGCGTTACGACGCCTTCGAGGGTGGACAGGGCGAACTCTATTCGAGCGCCATCGTCATGAGGGCGGGCGAGGCACCGCCGGCAAGGGCGCCGGCCGACGGCGGTGCCGTCATTCCGCTCGATCAGCTTCGCAGCAAGCGCTTCACCTTCAACAGCCTCGATTCCATGTCGGGCATCATCGCGCCAGCCCGCGACCTGCAAGCATTGGGCGAGAGTTTGGATATCTTTTCCGCGCTGAGCGAAAGCTGTGGGCACCGTGCTTCGATCGTTGCCGTTGCCGAGGGCAGGGCGGACGTCGCGGCGATCGATTGCGAGAGCTGGGCGCTGGCGCAGAGTTTCGAGCCGGCGGCGCAGAAGGTGACGGTCGTCGGCTGGACAAGGCGGCGCAAAGGCTTGCCGTTCATCACGGCCAGGACAACGCCGGAAACGATCGTCGCTGCGATGCGCGAGGCGATCGCCGCGCTCGCATAAAGCGCGTCGCGTTCGGTCGGCCTCATGCGACGCGCTTTAGATTCTTGTTTTATGCATGTCGTTATCGCAAAGCCGCTGCACACTTTTGCGCGACATGCATTAGCGTCGCTCAGCCGCCAAGCAGCCGATTGTCGAGCGGGTAGGTCGAAAGCTTCTCGTTGCCGGTTTCAGTGATCAGGATCTGTTCTTCGATCTTGACGCCTTCGTAGCCGCCAAGCCGACCGATATAGCTCTCGACGCACAGCACCATGCCAGGTTCGAGCACTCCGTCCGGTGTGTCGTCGGTCCAGTCGCTAGCATGCGGCAAAGTCGGGTATTCGTCGGCAAGGCCGACGCCGTGATAGAGCACCCCGTAACGGGCCGGGAAGCAGTCTCCCGGTGGCACTGACGAGCGCTCGACGAGGTCGCGGAACGATATGCCCGGCCGCATCAGCTCCGTGTTGTGGGCGATCTGGTCGGCGGCGATGCGGAACAGGTCGCGCTGCTCCTGCGACGGCGGCGCGTCACCGCAAAGCCAGGTGCGCGAAAGGTCGGCGCAGAAGCCGTAAGGACCGATCAGGTCGGTGTCGAAAGCGACGAGCTCGCCGGCCTCGATCGTCCGCGACGAACACTCCTGGAACCATGGATTGGTGCGCGGACCCGACGACAGGAGCCGGGTTTCGATCCATTCGCCGCCGCGCGCGATGTTGCCGCGATGGAGTTCGGCCCACAATTCGTTCTCGGAGATGCCAGGCCTCAGCGCCTTCTCCATCTCGCCCATTGCCGCCTCGCAAGCGGCGATCGCCCGGCGCATGGCAAGGATTTCGTCGGGCGATTTGATCAGCCGCGCATTTTCCATCACCGCCTCGCCATTGCCGGTCGAGATGCCGAGGCGGGCGAGCTCTTCGATGCCCTCGGGATTGATGTGGTCGACTGCGATGCGGCGATTGCCGCCGCCATGTTCCAATACCAGGTCGGCGATGCCGGCTGCCCAGCGGCGGACTTTTTGACCGGTCAGCTCGCCGCTGTAGAGATAAGCCCACGACACCGCCGGCCGCACCTCGTCGACGACGCCGGAATGATCGGAAAGGTGCTCGCAGGAGAAATAGTCGAACAGCACCACCGGGCCATCGGTGGCAACGAAACAATGCCTGGTCCGATTGTGTGCGACCCAGAGCTGCATGTTGGTTGCGTCGGTGGCATAGCGGATATTGACCGGATCGTAGAGCAGGGCTCCCGCATAGTCGCGGCGCTTCAGCTCGGCGCGGATGCGCTCGAGCCGGTATCGGCGCATGGCGGGCAGGTCAGGAGCAGCAATGCCCGCCGCCTGCCATTCGGCTTCCGCCAGCGCTCCATAGCCCAGCGCATGCTGGTTGAGTTCAGCGGCCTTCAGCTGCGATTTTTTGCGCAGCACATCATTCGAGCCGTCGGGCTCGAACGGCATGATCTTGCGGTGATGACGGGGCCGGTCAGTCGGGTTCCTGTCCACCCTCGGCTCCTCCGCTAACGCCTCCCTTGGGCGCCGTGGCTTCTCCCACCGCCATTCTCTTCAATCTTACATAGGCGCCGGCCCGGGCGGACTTGCCGGTGCCGCGCAACAGCGGAACCATCATTTGCCGTGGTTGGCCGTCCGGCTCATAGCCGGCCGCTTTGAGCTGCTCCAAAATGACCGGACGCGGATCGTCTCGGTCAAGCCAGACGAGTACGGCCGGCTCCTGCATCAGCGTTTCGAAATTAGGCACTTCCTGGTCAAGTGCGAGCAGTTTTTCGTCGACCAACCGCAGGTTTCCGACCCATGCACCATCAGATATTGCGGTTTTGACCGGTCCGTCCGCAGTCAGTTGGCGATAGAGGGCGGGGTAATCCACGCGGATCATCCGCGAGAGGCCACTGGTCCCGTTTATCTGGACGTACCAGGTGGCGGGCGCGAGCAGCACGGCGATGATCGCTCCAGCCGCGATCACCAGGAGCTGCGCATTCCTGCCCCGCGGCGCCAGCCGTTCCATAGTGGCGACGATGGCCAGCGGCAACATGAACAGGACCGGCAGCAGCCAGCGGTCCTTGACCACCGTCACGCCGGTGGCAAGTACAAGTATTGCCAGCATGGCCAAGCCGAGCGCCAAGGTACGCCACAACAGAATTTCCCTTGCCGGACCTTTCGGGAGCCGCTCCGAGAAACGGAACTTCGCCAGCCAGAAAGCCAGGGCGGAAACGAGCACCGGCAAGACCGCGAAATTGAAGGTGCCCATGATAAACTTGCCGGCGCCGACAAAGGCCGCCGCCACGCGCCCTTGTTGCGCGTCTATTCCGAACTTCTCGCCTCTCGACAATAAATCGGCGGGATGCATGAGGCTCCAATAGGTGGTCGGCGCCAGCACCAATATCGCGACCGCTATGCTGATGGCGAACTTCGGATCGAGGATCGCGCTGCGCCATTCGCGCAGCGACAGCACGGCCGCAACAAGGGCCACCACGAGGAAGACATCATTATATTTGGCAAGAATTGCCGCCGCGGTGGCCAGGCCAAACGCCGCATAGGCGATCATGCTTCGCCGCTCGAGAAGATAGGCCATGGCCAGCAGGAGCAGCGAGCAGAAGCCGACGACGGCGACGGAATGCGACAAGGCGCGCTGCGATTCCCAGACGATCTGCGGGATCGTAAACAGTCCGAACATGGCCGCCGCCGCTGTCGCTTTGGTGTAGCCGAACCGCCGCATGGCGGCGAACACGCTGCAGGCGGCAAGGAACAGCACGGAGTATTTGACGAGCTTCAGCGTGAAGATACTGGTGCCGAAAACATGCGCGGCCAGCCAGTTGATCCAGGTGTACAGGGGTGGTTGCGAGCCGCCATATCCAGCCCAGAGATACGGAACATAGATCAGCTGCTCCGCATCATCGATGCCGACGCCGGTTCCCGCCCAAGAGCTCAACAGGGACAGTATGATGGTCTGCAAGGCAAAATAAGCCGCGACCATGACGATCGTTGCCGGGAAGGGGCCGATCCGTCCCTCGGCCAGCCACTCGGCCCATCTCAGATTGTACTTCAATGAAATCTCATCGCCCTTGCCAGCAGAGTGTTGCCGGCTGCGCTAGCATGAAGAGTATGCTCCGCACAATGCGACCGGCTGGCTGCGCCTACGTCCTCATCTTTTCGCCGCTCGGGTCGAAGGGCGGTTCGACATTGATGCGTGCGGGACGCCGGTGCCCGAGGATTTCGATCTCGAACAGGCCGGCGCTCTCGTTCTCGGCAAGCGCTGCCGGTACATAGCCTTGCGCCATCGACTTCTCGACATAATGCGCATAGCCGCCGGAGGTGACCCAGCCGACCACCCGCCAGTCGCCGTCGACAATGCCGCGCACGGCAGACGCGCCTTCGGCGGCGTTCGAGCCGCGCACTTCCTTGCCGCCCGCGTCGAAGCGCGGCGCGCCATAGCCATGCGGCTTTTCCACGGTGCCATAATCCTTGCCGCCGACCTTGGCCCAGATCGGCTCGTCGCCCATGACGTCTGCATCCGCGGCATCGACGATGAAGGAGACACGGCGCAGTTTCGGCCCTTCTGCCTGTTCCTTGGCCGCTGCTTCCCGGCCGATGAAGTCGTTCTTCTCCAGCTTGATGAAGCGGTCCATCGAGCCTTCGAACGGTCCGTAGATCGGACGTAGCTCGCGGAACCAGGTCGGGAAGTTCTTCTCAAGGCGCATAGAGAGCAAAGCCCGCATGCCGAAATCGACAAGCCCAAACTCTTCGCCAGCCTCCTTGATCGCCTTGTAGACCAGGCGCTGGTAGGCAGGCGCCATCCATATCTCGTAGCCGAGGTCGCCGGTGTAGGTGATCCGATTGACCATGCAAGGCGCGCCGCCGACCGCCATCTCGCGGAAATCCATAAAGCGGAAGGCCTTGGTCGAGATGTCGACATCGACCAGTTTCTGCAGCAGGTCGCGGGATTTCGGCCCGGCGATGGAGAGACCGACCAGCGTCTGGTCGAAGCGGTGGATGCGGATGCTTCCATCCTTTGGCAGATGCTTCTCGAACCAGCGCATGTGGTATTTTTGCGCTGCCGAAGAACCCCAGATCATGAAGCGGTCTTCCCCACCCCTTGGGCCCGCCTTGGCGATGGTGAAGTCGCCGATCAGTCTGCCGAACTCGTTCAGCATCGGCGTCAGCACGATGCGGCCGGTCTTCGGCATGCGATTGGTCATCAGCCGGTTGAGAAAGTCCTCGGCCCCCGGTCCGGAGACTTC
This sequence comes from Mesorhizobium sp. M0522, assembly GCF_040321085.1. Taxonomy (NCBI): domain Bacteria; kingdom Pseudomonadati; phylum Pseudomonadota; class Alphaproteobacteria; order Hyphomicrobiales; family Phyllobacteriaceae; genus Mesorhizobium; species Mesorhizobium sp. M0522. The sequence continues at coordinate 52,608 of NZ_JAMYQW010000018.1, read as the reverse complement.
GTATTTGGCGAAGTTGGCGATCTCGGTGACGCCGACCCTCTCGCGGGTGGCGCGCACCTCCTCGCCGATCGGGCGGAAATCATTGGAGCGGTGGAAGGACACGACGTCCTTCGGCTCCGAGCCTCTCGGCGCGAACCAGAGCGGGGTTTCGAGACCCCAGCTGTCGCCCATGACGGCGTTGTTGGCGAGCATGGTGTCGTAAAGCGGGGTCGTCTGCGCTGGTCTTGCCGCCGGTAATTCCTCGTTGGGAAAGCGGATGGAGAAACGGCGCGAATAATTTTCGCGGACCTTTGCGTTGGTATAGCGCAGCGTTGCCCATTCGCCGAAGCGCGCAACGTCCATGCCCCAGACGTCGAAGCCGGGGTCGCCATGGACCATCCAGTTCGACAGCGCCAGGCCGACGCCGCCGCCCTGGCTGAAGCCGGCCATGACGGCGCAGGCGCACCAGAAATTGGTCAGGCCCTGCACCGGGCCGACCAGCGGGTTGCCGTCCAGCGCGAAGGTGAAGGGGCCGTTGATGATCTGCTTGATGCCGGCCTTTTCGATGCCGGGGAAATGCTTGAAGCCGATCTCGAGCGACGGCGCGATGCGGTCGATGTCGGGCTGCAGCAGCTCGTGGCCGAAATCCCACGGCGTGTTGACCGGCGACCACGGCTTGCAGGCCTTTTCATAAGTGCCGAGCAGGATGCCGTTGCGTTCCTGGCGGGTATAGATCTCGCCCTTGAAATCGAGCACGCCAATCATCTCGCGGCCGGTCGATTTGTTGAATTCCTCGACCTCCGGCATCGGCTCGGTCAGAAGATACATGTGCTCCATGGCCAGCACCGGGAGCTCGACGCCGACCATGCGACCGATCTCGCGCGCCCACAGGCCGCCGCAGTTGACGACATGCTCGGCTTTGACTGTGCCTTGCTCAGTGACGACGTTCCAGGTGCCGTCGACCTCCTGCGTCAGTTCCACGACGCGGTTGCGCAGTACGATCTCGGCGCCTAGCTTCCTAGCGGCCTTGGCATACGCATGGGTGGTGCCGGAAGGGTCGAGATGGCCCTCGACTGGATCCCACATGGCGCCAACGAAATTCGTCTCGTCCATCAGCGGGAACATCGCCTTGGCTTCGGACGGCGTGATCAGTTCGGTGTCCATACCGAGATAGCGGCCCTTGGCGTGGGCGAGCCGCAAGAAGTCCATGCGCTCGGGCGTGTCGGCCATCATCACGCCGCCGGTCAGGTGCAGCGAGCAGGATTGGCCGGAAATCTCCTCGATCTCTTTGTAGAGCTGCACCGTATAGGCCTGCAGCTTGGCGACGTTGGGATCGCCGTTCAGCGTATGGAAGCCGCCCGCCGCATGCCAGGAGGAGCCGGAAGTGAGCTCCGAACGCTCGATCAGCATGATGTCGGTCCAGCCAGCCTTGGCCAGATGATAGAGCACCGAGCAGCCAACGACCCCGCCGCCGATAACAACCGTTTTTGCATGAGATTTCATGAAGATAGATCCGTTTTTGAAGAGATTGAATCGAGTGGGCGGGGCGCGAAAACAAAGCGGAGATCGAATACAGCGATGTTTTCGGCCAGCCTGCCATCAAGACGGAGTGGGGGTCGACTACTCATCAGATGATCAGAAATCGGTCGGCGCGCCGCCTTCGGCCCGGCGCTTGTCGACGAAAGCGTTGAGCTCCTCCCGGATTGCCGGATCCATGTAAGGCTCTTCATAGGACGCCAGCCGTTCCTTCCAGACGCGATTGGCCTTTTCGAGTGCCGTCGGCGACCCGGCCTCCGCCCAACTCTCGAAATTGCGCCAGTCCGAGATAATAGGCGCATAGAACGCGGTCTTGTAGCGGTCCTGCGTGTGCTGGGTGCCGAAGAAATGGCCGCCGGGGCCGACGGACTGTATGGCGTCGAAACCGAGTGCTTCCTCGGAAAGATCGAGCGGCGTCAGGAACTCGGCGACCATCTGCAACAGGTCTATATCGAGGATGGTCTTCTCATAGGAGCAGCGCAGGCCGCCTTCGAGCCAGCCGGCGGCATGCATCATCAGATTGCCGCCGCCCTGGATGGCGCCCCACAGCGAGAACACGCTTTCATAGGCGGCCTGCGCGTCGACCGTGTTGGCTGCGCAGGTGTTGGAGGTGCGGTAGGGGATGTTGTAGCGGCGGGCGAGCTGCCCGCCGACCAGCTGCGCCTTCATATATTCCGGCGTGCCGAAGGCCGGCGCGCCGGACTTCATGTCGACATTCGAGGTGAAGCCGCCGTAGCCGACAGGCGCGCCCTTGCGCACCATCTGCGCGAAGGCGATGCCGGACAGCGCCTCGGCATTCTGTTGCACCAGCGCGCCGGCAATCGTCACCGGCGCCATGGCGCCGGACAGGGTGAACGGCGTCACGATGACCACCTGGCCCTTGCTCGACATCTGGATGATGCCTTCCATCATCGGCACGTCGAGCTTGAGCGGCGAATTGGTGTTGATGATGGTGAATACCGACGGCTCTGCAAGCAACTGCTCATGGCTGATGCCACGTGCGATCCTGGTGATCTCGATGCCGTCGACGTTGCGCTCCTTGCCGAGCGAATAGATATGGAACATCTTGTCGGTCAGCGTGGCGAGGTCACGGATGCATTCGAGGTGGCGCACGGACGGATGGATGTCGATCGGCTCGACCGGATAGCCGCCCGTGCAGTTCAATATGTTGTGCATCTGCGCAAGCTTGAGGAAGTTGCGGTAGTCCTGCTGGTTGCCCGGCCGGCGGCCGCGGTCGACGTCGGAGCAATTGGGCGCCGACGCCATCATCGAGATGATCAGATTATCGCCGCCGAAGCGCACGTTGTGCGCCGGGTTGCGGGCGTGGATGGTGAATTCCGGCGGGCAGTGCGCAACCAGTTCCAGGATCATGTCACTGTCGAAGCGCACCCGCTCGCTGCCTTCGCGGACATCGGCGCCATGCGCCTTCATGATGCGCCGGGCTTCGTCATGCAGCACGTCGACGCCGATTTCCCGCAACACGCGCAGAGAGGCGAGGTGGATAGATTCCAGCTCGTCGTCGGAAACCAGCCGGGTCGGCGCCAGCGGGTTCTTCAACTGCCGAAACGGCGGCTGCTCGAACGCCGCCGATCCGCCGGCACGCTTTCCCGCGCGGCCGCCGCGACGGGCGCGGTCGTTTGCCAATGCAGGTTCGGCGGGCTGAAGGGCGGCGGTCATGATAGTCCTCGTACGCTGCGGCAATGCGGCGGCATAATGGACTGCCGGCCGGCCAGCCATTGCGGAGGCGGCGACCACTAGGACGAGGGAAGCGACATGCCTGAAGGGCAGCCGGAGGGATCGTCAGGCTCTTATTCTCTTCCGGCTGGCGCAAGCGGTTTTCGTTGCCGGTGCTTACCGCGATGACAGCGAAACGCTAGTCCTGCATCATGGACCGGGCGGAACAGGACAGCGGCGAGACAGTGCAATGGGCGGCGATCACCGGCGTGATCGCCACCGTCTCGGTGTTCGCCATCGCGCAAGGGCTGAGCTATCCGCTGTTGAGCTTCATCCTGCAGCGCCAGGGCGTTTCGCCGGCCATGATCGGCCTGTCGGCGGCAATGACGCCGATCGGCTTCATCGTCTCGTCGCCGCTGGTTCCGGCGCTGGCACGGCGTTTCGGGGCAGGGCGCACCGCGCTTACTTGCGCGGCACTTTCCGCGCTGGTGCTGGCGCTGATCGGCTGGACGCAAAATGTCTATCTGTGGTTTCCTCTGCGCTTTTTGATCGGCGCCGTCACCAACCCGCTCTACGTGCTGAGCGAAGTCTGGGTGATCGCACTGGCGCCGCCGGCACGCCGCGGCCGCGTCATGGGCATCTATTCGACCATCATTTCGGCGGGCTTTGCGGCGGGGCCGCTGTACCTGCTTGCGGTCGGCACCGAGGGATGGCCGCCGTTTCTCGTCGGCATCGCCGCATTCCTGTTTTGCGGCGCCTGCCTCGCCTCGGTGCTGGCACGGCTGCCCAAGGTCGACGAGAGCGGGCACCGCGTTTCGGTGCTGGGGTTCGTGCCGCAGGCTTGGCTGTTGTTATCGGCGGTGATCGTGGCGGCCGGTTTCGAACAGGCGGTGCTCGCCTTGCTGCCGGTCTATGGAACGCATTACGGCATCGCCGAAGCGCGCATGTCGGCGCTGCTGTCGGTGATGATCGCCGGCAATATCGCTATGCAGGTGCCGCTCGGCCTGCTGGCGGAACGACTGACGGCGCGGCTGGTGCGGTTCATCTGTGTTTCGATGACGGTGCTGGGATGCGTTCTGTTGCCGGTTCTCATCGAGACGCCGCTGATCTGGCCGTGCGTCTTCATCTGGGGTGCGGTTTCCTACGGCATTTACACGATGTCGATCATTGAACTCGGCGAGCGGTTCACCGGCTCGGCACGGGTCGCCGGCAACGCCGCCTTCTCGCTGATGTGGGGCGTCGGCGGCATCGCCGTGCCGCCGCTGGCGGGCAGCGCCATGGATGTTGTTGGCGCCGGCGGCCTGCCAATGACGCTCGGTGCCATTTGCCTGGCGCTGGCAGTTGTAACGGTCATTCGAAGACGGATGGTGTGAATGCCAGAAAGCCGCCGTTTCTGACGAATGACTTGAATGTAAGCGGCCCCATGTCGATCTTGGCTATGTCGCCACCCGACTCAACCGGAGACCTCATGACCAAATCGAATACCAAGGGCCAGCCGGGTTCGGCCGCCGAAGACCCGTTTCTCTGGCTTGAGGACAGGAGGGGCAAGCAGGCGCTCGACTGGGTGCATCACCAAAATGCAGTTGCGGTCGGGGAGCTGCAGGGTGATCCGTCCTATCAGACGTCGTTCGAGACGGCGCTCGACCTGATGACAGCCGAGGATAACATCGCCGTCGGGGCCGCTATCAACGGCCATGTCTATAATTTCTGGCAGGACCGGACGAACGTACTCGGCGTTTGGCGGCGCACCACCGTCGCCTCTTACAAGACCGACAAGCCGGAATGGCAGACGATCATCGACTTCGACAGTCTGGCGGCGAAAGAGGGGGTGAAATGGGTGTTCAGCGGCGCCAGCCGGCTCTACCCGGACTTCAGCCGCTGCCTGCTCAACCTGTCGCCGGATGGCGGCGATGCCAGCGAGATGCGCGAATTCGATATCGAAAGCAGATCGTTCGTCGATGGCGGCTTTCGCGCTCCTGCCTCGAAATCGAGGTTTAGCTGGCTGGACGAGGACACGGTTATCGTTTCCGCCGCCTTCGAGGAGGACGACAAGACCCAGTCCGGTTATCCGCGCGTGGTCAAGCTTTGGCGGAGCGGCACGCCACTGGAAGCGGCGATGCCGATCTTCGATGCGCTGAAGCAGGATCTTGCCGCCGGCGGGTCCGTCGAATTCGACGGCGACAAGCGTCATGTCTTGCTCGCCCGGACCATCGACTTCTTCGCCTCGCACAGTTTCCTGCGGCTGCCTTCCGGCGAGAACAGGCGCATCCCGTTGCCGGACGACGTCACCGATACAGCGCTGTTCAAGGGCCAGCTCGTCTTCGGCGTGCGTACCCCGTGGACTGCGCCGGACGGCACGCTGTGTAAGCCCGACGGACTCTATTCACTCGATTTCGAGCGCTGGATCGAAACCGGGCTATTCGGATCCCTCGGTACCGTGCTCGAGCCGGCGCACCGTGTCTCGATCGCCGGCATTGCCCGCACGCAGGACCGGCTGTTCATCAATTTGATGGACAATGTGCGCGGCAAGGTCGTCGCCGGCAAGCGCAGCGACAGCGGCTGGGAGTTCAAGCCCGTGGCGTTGCCCGAAAACGGCAATGTCGGCATCAGCCATGCCGAGCATTTCGGTTCCAGCGTCTCCTTCTCCTTCACCGATTTCCTGACGCCGAGCTCGATCATCTGGTCGGACGACAACGCCGCGGGGCTGGCAACGGTGAAGTCGCAGCCGGCGCGTTTCGATGCGTCGTCCCTGGTCTCCGAACAGTTCGAGGCGCGCTCGAAGGATGGCACGATGATCCCGTACTTCGTCGTCAGGAGGCGCGACTTGCAGGGACCCGTGCCGACATTGCTTTACGGCTATGGCGGCTTCGAAGTGCCGCTGCTGCCCGGCTATGCCGGCGTGCGCGGCAGGCTGTGGCTGGAGAAGGGCAATGCCTATGCGCAGGCCAACATCCGCGGCGGCGGCGAGTTCGGCCCGAACTGGCATCAGGCGGCGCTCAAGGCCAATCGCCAGAATGCCTTCGACGATTTCGCCGCGGTCGCGCAAGATCTGGTCAAACGCGGCATCGCCACGCCCGCCACGCTGGGCATCCAGGGCGGATCGAATGGTGGCTTGCTGACCGGCGTCTCGCTGACCCAGCACCCGGAATTGTTCGGTGCAGTGATCATCGACGTGCCGCTGCTCGATATGCTGCGTTACACCGAGCTGCCGCCCGGCGCGTCATGGATGGCCGAGTATGGCGATCCGGCGAAGCCGGAAGAGGCAGCCTGGCTCGCCGCCTATTCGCCCTACCAGCATGTAGACACGGATGCAGCCTATCCGCCGGTGTTGCTGACGACCTCGACCGCCGACGATCGCGTCCATCCCGGGCATGCGCGCAAAATGGCGGCACGGCTGCAGGCGGCCGGCCATGGCAAGACGCTGTTCTTCGAGGAGACCGAGGGCGGCCATGGTGGACGCGGCGACCGGCGGCCGCAGGCCGCACAGGTGGCGATGAAGTACGTTTTCCTGCAGCGGGCCCTGACTGGCACCAATTGACTGGCGTCGCTTGACCGGGACGGCTTGAACTGAGGGCTTGAGGCAGCCTAAGGTACATGCATGGCTCGGCTGGCGAAATCGGGTTGCGCATTTGGGGTGGCGGTGACGCCGTCGTCGCGCACGCTACGCGCCGAGCTGTTGCGGCTCTGCGCCCGCATCGGCTATTCGCCGCCCGCTGTCCTCTGACGAATCCGCCCCGGCGCGAAAGCTGCCGGATTGGTTCAAGAGGAAAGATCAGACATGACCTACCAGAATTATTCGCTGAAGCAGCTTCAGCAGATCGATGCCGCGCATCACCTTCATCCGTTCACCGACCATAAAGAGATGCGCGAGACCGGCTCGCGCATCATCACCCACGCCAACGGGCCGTTCATCTATGATGCCGAAGGGACGGAAATCCTCGACGGCATGGCTGGGCTGTGGTGCGTCAATGTCGGCTATGGCCGCGACGAGCTTGCCGACGCCGCCTACGCCCAGATGAAGGAATTGCCCTACTACAACTCTTTCTTCAAATGCTCGACGCCGACGCCGGTTCTGCTGTCGAAAAAGCTGGCGGAGATCGCGCCAAGGCACATCAACCAGGTGTTCTACGGCTCGTCCGGTTCGGAGGCCAACGACACGGCGCTGCGCCTGGTCCGTCACTATTGGGTGCTGGAAGGCAGGCCCGAGAAGAACCGCATCATCTCACGCAAGATGGGCTACCACGGCTCGACCATCGCCGGCGCCTCGCTCGGCGGCATGGATTTGATGCACAAGCAGCTCGGCGGCGCCGTGCCCAACATCGTCCATGTGATGATGCCCTATGCCTATGAGCTCGCACTGCCCGGCGAAAGCGACCATGATTTCGGCCTGCGCGCGGCAAAAGCGGTCGAGGACGCGATCCTCGAAGCCGGCGCCGACAAGGTGGCCGCCTTCATCGGCGAGCCGGTGATGGGGGCAGGCGGGGTGAAGATCCCGCCGATGAGCTATTGGCCGGAGGTGCAGCGCATCTGCCGCAAATACGATGTCCTGCTGATGCTGGACGAGGTCATCACCGGATATGGCCGCACAGGCGAGTGGTTCGCCGCACAAGCCTTCGATGTCGAGCCCGACACCATCACCACGGCCAAGGCGCTGACCTCTGGCTATCAGCCGCTGTCGGCGCTGCTGGTCGGCGACCGCATCGCGGCGACGCTGGTCGAAAAGGGCGGCGAATTCTATCACGGCTACACCTATGCCGGGCATCCGGTGGCCTGCGCGGTGGCGCTGAAGAACCTCGAGATCATCGAGCGCGAAGGCCTGGTCGAGCGCGTGAGGAACGACACCGGGCCTTACTTCGCCAGGGCGCTGCAGGAACGTCTCGGTGGGCACGATCTGGTCGGCGAGGTGCGCTCGTTCGGGCTGATGGGGGCGATCGAGATCGTCAAGGACAAGGTGACCAAGGAGCGCTTCCTGCCGGCCGGCAGCGCGGCGGTGATGGTTCGCGACCACGCGATTGTCCAGGGCATGATGCTGCGCGCTACCGGCGACACGATGATCCTGTCGCCGCCGCTGATCTGGACGCGCGAGACGATCGACATGGCCTGCGACCGCATCGCCACGGCGCTCGACCTGGCGCAAGCAGATTTGCGCAAGCATTAGGGAGGCGATCGCCGGGCGCTCCATGTCGGGCGCCCGGCGTTTGAATGGGCGCTCGCCAGGCGAGGATGCGAAACGCAAAAACCGCGCTCCATCGGAACGCGGCTTTGCCAGATACGCATGGCGCTTCGCCAACAATACACTTGCGAAACTAACGGCGAAACTTACGGGCTCCGGTACGCGAGACCTGATCCGGAGCGCCGGGCGGATGTCCGCCTCGCAATCCGTTTTAAACGCATATCGTTACTGCAGGGTTAGCAAGAGCTTAAGCAAACCTAAATTTGCCGGCTTTCCGCTTTGGGCAGATCGAAACCTGTGAACCTGGAGCTTACGCCGGGTTACCACGGAGGAAATTAATTATGCCGGAAAAATCCGCGCCGGCATTCCCTTGTGCGTTGAACAGCGCATAAAGCTGGGCTGCCTCGGCGCCGAGCGGCGTTGCCGCACCGACGCTCTGTGCGGCCTCCTGCGACAGTTTCAGGTCCTTCAGCATCAGTGCCGCCGCGAAGCCAGGCTTATAGCCATTGTTGGCGGGCGATGTCGGCACCGGGCCGGGCACCGGGCAATAGGTGGTCAGCGACCAGCACTGGCCGGACGAGGTCGAGGCGACGTCGAACAGCGCCTGGTGCGACAGGCCGAGCTTTTCCGCCAGCACGAAGGCCTCGGCAACGCCGATCATCGAAATGCCCAAAATCATGTTGTTGCAGATCTTCGCCGCCTGTCCGGCGCCGTCGTCGCCGCAATGAACGATGCGGCCGGCCATCGGCTTGAGGATTGGTTCGGCCTTGGCGAAGGCATCCTTCGAACCGCCGGCCATGAAGGTCAGCGTGCCGGCCGCCGCACCGCCCGTGCCGCCGGAGACCGGCGCGTCGATCGACAGCAACCCGTGCTTGGCGGCGATGGCATGGGCCTTTCGAGCCGACTCGACATCGATGGTCGAGGAATCGATGAACAGCGCGCCTTTTTTCGCCTTGGCCGCGATGTCTGCGTAAACCGACAGAACATGCTTGCCGGCCGGCAGCATGGTGATGACCGCATCGGCATCCTTCACCGCCGCAACGGCATTGGCCATGACGACGACGCCGTGCTCCCTGGCAATGACGAGGTTCTCCGGCACCAGGTCGAAGCCGTGCACGGCATATCCGGCCTTGACCAGGTTGGCGGCCATCGGATTGCCCATATTGCCGAGGCCGATGAAGGCGATGGTGGTCATAATGGCGCTCCGTGAGTGGAATAGTGAATAGTGAATAGTCAGTAGTCAGTAGTCAGTAGTCAGTAGTCAGTATGGATCATGTATTACTCATGGTCTATATGATAGACTCACCATTCACCATTCACTATTCACTAAATTCTCTATCGTCCGATCAGGGCGCGAGCGATGATGACGCGCATAATCTCGTTGGTGCCTTCGAGTATCTGGTGGACGCGCAGGTCGCGCACCAGCTTCTCGATGCCGTAATCGTGCAGATAACCATAGCCGCCGTGCAGCTGCAGGGCGTCGTTGGCGACATTGAAGCCGGTGTCGGTGACGAAGCGCTTGGCCATCGCCAACCATTTCGAGGCATCCGGCGCGTTGCGGTCGAGCTTCGAAGCGGCGGTGTAGAGGAAGACGCGCGCCGCCTGCAGTTCGGTCTCCATGTCGGCGAGCTTGAACTGCAGCGCCTGGAACTGGTTGATCTTCGAGCCGAAAGCCTTGCGTTCGGCGGTGTAGGCGAGTGCCTTATCGAGCGCCGATTGCGCGCCGCCGAGCGAGCAGGCAGCGATGTTCAACCGGCCGCCGTCCAACCCTGCCATGGCGATGCCGAAACCGGCGCCTTCAGCCGACAAAAGATTTTCGGCCGGCACCCTGCAGTCCTCGAAGACGACCTGGCGCGTCGACTGCATGTGCCAGCCCATCTTGTGCTCGTTGGCGCCGAAGGAAAGGCCCGGCGCGTCGTTCGGCACGACGAAGGTGGAAATGCCTTTCGGCCCGTCGGCGCCGGTGCGCGCCATGACGACATAGAGGTCGCTGTCGCCGGCACCGGAGATAAACTGCTTGGCGCCGTTCAGCACATAGTCGCCGCCGCTTTTGACCGCACGCGTCTTCAGCGCCGCGGCATCGGATCCCGAACCCGGCTCTGTCAGGCAGTAGCTGGCGAGCCATTCCATCGAGGTCAGCTTCGGCAGGAAGCGCCAGCGCTGCTCGTCGCTGCCGAAGCGGTCGATCATCGATGCCGCCATGTTGTGGATCGAGATGAAGGCGGAAAACGCCGGATCGGCCCGCGAAAGCGCCTCGAAGATCAGCACGGCGTCGAGCCGGCCGAGCCCCGAGCCGCCGACGTCGTCGCGGACATAGATGCCGCCAAGGCCGAGCGGACCTGTCTCGCGGATCACATCGGCGGGGAAATGCTTGTTGCGATCCCAGTCGAGTGCGTTCGGCGCCACACGGTCGGCGGCGAAGGCTTGCGCCATCTCCTGGATGGCGCGCTGGTCTTCGTTGAGTTCGAACTGGCTGGTGCCCGCATCGACAGCGGCGTCCATGGCGTGCTCCCTGATGTTTCCGGCCTGCTGGCCTGTCGTTTTTGGCTTTGCGCGCCGTCCAATCTAGACCAATGATGCCGCCGCGCAACCCGATCCGTCTAGATCCAACTATCTGCGCAGCCGCTGTGCGCGAATGCGCTTTGGAGCAAAGTGTGACGACAAATTTCGACGAACTGCTTGGATGCTTCCATGCCTATCTCCAGACGTTCGATAATGCGCTGGTGCGCGACGCCGTGGCCCGAATCGGCTGGGACATGCCAGGCCGGCCGCTCGAACCGCATGCACTGCCTTGTCTCCTTCAGCTCGACCGTATCGTCGAACTCGCTCCCGCTGCGGCCAAGCCGCTGGCGCGGCTGGTTGCGGAGCGTCGCGGCGATCTGCGCTGGGGGCAAACCTATGGCGAGGCGGATTTCGGCAAGGTTTTCATCGACAATTACGGCTGGCTGGAGGTGTTCGGTACACGCGGCCATTTCGTCAATGAAGAGGTTGCGGCCGGCCTGCTGATCCTTGGACCCGACATCGTCTACCCCGATCATCACCATGTGGCGGAGGAGATCTACATCCCGCTGACCGGCGGCACCGAATGGCGCATGGGCGATGGCGGTTTTCACCTTCGATCGGCGGGCGAGGTGATCCATCATGCCTCTGACGTCAGCCACGCCATGCGCACCGGCAAGGAGCCGCTGCTGGCGCTCTATCTCTGGCGTGGTGGGCCGCTGGCGGCCAAGTCGACGATCACCGCAACCGTTGCGCAGGGCAGGGACTGACATGGCCAAAGCGATCATGCTGCAGGGCACGGGTTCGGATGTCGGCAAGACGGTGCTGGTTGCCGGCCTCTGCCGCGCGGCGAAGAAGCGCGGCTTGAAAGTGCGGCCGTTCAAGCCGCAGAACATGTCGAACAACGCGGCCGTCGCCGATATTCCGGGCGATTCAGGCGGCGGCGAGATCGGCCGCGCCCAATGGCTGCAGGCGATCGCCTGCGGCGTGGCGCCGACCGTCCACATGAATCCGGTGCTGCTCAAGCCGCAGACCGATGTCGGCGCTCAAGTCGTCGTGCAGGGCAAGGTGTTCGGCGAAGCGCGGGCACGCGACTACCAGGCGCTGAAGGCCCGGCTGATGGATGCGGTGCTGGACTCTTGGGCAAAGGTCGGCGAGGGCGCCGATCTGGTCATCGTCGAGGGCGCCGGCTCTCCGGCCGAGATCAATCTCAGGAGCCGTGACATTGCCAATATGGGCTTTGCGACGCGCGCCGGCGTGCCGGTGATCCTGGTCGGCGATATCGATCGCGGCGGCGTCATCGCCTCGGTCGCGGGCACCCATCTGATCCTGCCGGACGACGACCGGCGCATGATCGTCGGCTATCTCATCAACAAGTTCCGCGGCGATGTCTCGCTGTTCGACGATGGCATCGAGGCGATCGAAAAATTCACCGGTTGGCGCTGTTTTGGCGTCGTGCCGTGGCTGAAGGCGGCGGCGCGGCTGCCATCGGAAGATTCCGTCGTGCTCGAGCGACTGGCGTCCGGCGAGAAGCGCGCGCTGAAGATCGCCGTGCCGGTGCTCTCGCGCATCGCCAATTTCGACGATCTCGACCCGCTCAAGGCCGAACCGCAGGTCGAGGTGGTGTTCGTGCCGCCTGGTGAGCGCTTGCCCGAAGGTGCGGGTCTGGTGGTCATTCCCGGCTCGAAGTCGACGATCGGCGATCTCCTGAAATTTCGCGAGAACGGCTGGGACCGCGACCTTGCCGCGCATAGGAAACGCGGTGGTCATATCGTCGGCATTTGCGGCGGCTTCCAGATGCTTGGTCATATCGTGCGCGATCCCGACGGCATCGAGGGCAGCGTTACCGAAACGCAAGGCCTCGGCCTGCTCGACGTCGAAACGGTGATGGAGCCGGAAAAGACGGTGCGCAACGTCAGCGCGCGCTCGGTGCCGTTCGATCTGCCGCTCGACGGCTACGAGATCCATCTCGGCCGCACCACCGGTCCGGATACGCTGCGGCCGTCCGCCGTTATCAACGGCATCGATGACGGCGCCATCTCGGCCGATGGCAAGGTGCTGGGCACCTATATGCACGGGCTGTTTTCCGCCGATGCCTTCCGGGCGAAATTCCTCGAAAGCCTCGGCGTCAAAGGCGGCGGCATCGACTACCGCGCCGAGGTCGAACGGGCACTGGACGAGATCGCAGCCGAACTGGAAACCCACCTCGACTGCGACGCGATTTTTGGGCTGGCGCGTTAGATACTTTGCTTGAGCATGATCTTGTCCGAAAACCGGTCTCCACTTTTCGGGATCATGCTTTCTCGTCAGCCTTCGGCCAGTAGGTGCCGAACGACCAGACATTGCCTTCCGGATCGCGGCAGATGAATTCGCGGCTGCCATAGTCGCGGTCGGTGAGTTCTTCCAGAATCTCGGCGCCGGCGGTCTTTGCCCGCGCGTATGCCGCGTCTGCGTCAGCGACCGCAACATAGATCGACTTGCCGCCGCCCGAACCGGGCGCGCCGACCATTTTGCCGTAGGCGTCATCGCGCGCCGTGCCGAGCATGATGATCGAAGAGCCGAATGCGAGTTCGGCGTGGTGCACCACGTCGCCTTCGCCATGGCGGGCGCGGATGCTGAAGCCGAAGGCCTCGCACAGCCAGTCGATCATGTTGCCGGCATTTCTGTAGCGCAGCGCCGGGTAAACCCGCGGTGGTTCGGTGATGTTCGGCATGGCAGATCTCCTTCAACGGGTTGATCGATCAACCCAGTCTGGGCGAAGGCCGGTTGCGCGTCTTGAAGAATGTTACCTAGCGGCAAGCGCCGTCGGCGCGACGCCTGCCAGATCGCGAAACTCGCGTACCAGATGCGCCTGGTCGGCATAGCCGCAGTCGGCGGCGATGTCGGCCCAAGCGCTGTTCGCCTGTCTCGACAGGCCAAGCGCATGGTTGAAGCGGACGATGCGCGACAGCGTTTTTGGGCCGGTTCCGACCGCATCCGTAAATTTTGCGGCAAGATGCTTGCGGCTCCAGCCAAGTTTTTCGGCAAGCGTCGAGATGCGGGTCCGGCCACTCGTCGAGACGATCGTCTCATAGGCCCAGACCATTTCGACTTGAGTGCGGTCTGCGGTTGCCAACCGATCCGCGACGAAGGCCTCAACGATGGCGAAGCGTGTGCTCCAATCCGGCAAATTGCCGAGCCTTTCGCGAAGTGCAATGCCGTCAACGCCGAGCACGTCATCCAGGCCGACCATGCGGTCGGTCAGTTCGCTCATCGGCCGTCCGAAGAAGCGACGAGCGCCGAGCGGGCTGAAATTGATCTGCACACAGCAGGCGCCGCCGAAGGATTCGATCACTACCGGCCCGGCATAAAGGCCGGCGGCAAAACTGGCGAAGCGGTCATTGTCGCCCGGGTCATGGCCGAGCCCGATGGCAAAGGGTTCGGCAAAGCTGATGACCAGCGGCACGGTCAGCGAGGCATATTCGATGGCGCGGAAATGGCCTGGCATGGTTTCGCGAAAGCCGCATATGTCGGTGACGGCGCCCTGAAGCCGATGGCTCGGCGCGCGCCGCACCATCTCGAACCGATCGAGGCCTGGGCTTTCGTGGCGGCTGCCGTCTTTGCTGTCGGCGGGCATCAAGCTTTCCTTCCGCCAAGCGACTTTAACAGACCATCCGTCGGAATCAAAAGCGCCCGGCTTTTGGCCGGGCGCTCCGAGTTGCCTGAGATTCTGAATTGTCTGGACGTGTTTAGGCGCCGCGCATCAGGCAGCCGGCGGCCAGCACGATGTAAGCGATGACGACAATCCACACAGCAGCCAAAGGGATGAACGCAAGGACGCCAAGCGCGGCGAGAACGCCGATAATGGCGATAACAAGGGATATAATGAAAATAAGCTGGGTAGGCGCACTGAGATTCATGTTCGGTCCCTCCTCAACATGATTCGTACAACGGCATAGTATCAGGCGCGCGGTCACACACCAATGAGCGCACGCAGGCGGCTTTTCCACCATCGCACCACCGTTTGCGCCAGGCCGATTCCGCGCTACCTTGCCGACGAATCGGAAGGGGCTGATGGCGATGGGATTGCTGGACCAGATACGCTCGATCTTCGACGGCGACCCCGGCGTGCGCAAGGTCGCGGACGATCCGGTGCTGTCGGCGGAGCTGCTGATGCTGTTCCGTATGATATTGGCCGACGGTTCGGTCAGCGAAAGCGAAATGACCGCCTTCAGGCGTATCTGCCGGGACGCCTTCGGCATTCCCGAAACCAGCATCGACAGCGTCATCGAATATCTCAACGAATTCGGCTACGAGACCAACGGCTCGCAGGCCGTCGCGCAGTTCCGCGACCTCGACGTCGAACGGCGCAAGCTGCTCGCCCGCCACATGGCCGAAATCGCCAAGGCCGATTCGCAACTCGCCGGGAGCGAAATGCAGCTGTTGCGCCGCACTCTCGACCTGCTCGACATCAGCCCGGCCGATGTGGTGAAGCCGCAAGGCTGAGGCATCGGCTGACTGTTGACGTTCTGAACGTCATTTGTCTGTCATAGGCCATCCTCCAAGGATAGCCTGTCACAGAAATTACCGTGTCTCACTTAAGGGGTGCAGTCCAGCACTGTCACCATAGTTCCCGTTTTCTACATCTGGCGAAAAAAATCTTTAGGCATCTAATTGCTCTATTTACCTTTGCGTATCCATCGCAAACTTTTTAAACTCTTCGATAATCTTCGACAAGTTCCTTGCCCCTCCAAATCCCTTGAAAGTACCGTCCTTTACTGTTACAAAAAACCAATCTATTTCGTCGCCATACTGAAAGCTTACGTCTGTAAACTTTCTTCCATAGAGCTGCGTCCCGTGCAAATCTATTGAAACTTCCCATCCAGGGTTGTCGATCGTATCAATTTTTATGCCGTATTGGTGTTCCCAATCGCCGTTGCACTGCCCTTGGTACCACTCCTCTAACCACTCGAGCATTGATAGGTCGACCATTAGCCCCTCCTGTTAGTCGTTTGGAACAGAGGGAGGTTTATCGCCTCCTTTGTTGGGGGACTAGGCGAAGGCGACAAAGTGCACCCGTCACCCCATCCCCTAATTCGTCACCGCAATTTAGAAAAGTTCGCCGGCAAAGTCCCGTCGCGCAATCAGATGTCGTTCAGGCCGAAAGCTGGCGTCCTGTAGCCTTGGGAGAAGGACAATGCCCTCGAAGTAGTCACGTTTCTCACAGTCGAAGCCGCTACAATCTTCATGATCTGACTTCATTTACTTATTGAATTATCCACTATTATTATGTTATCCTCGCCGTGATAGACAAAGCTCTCCGGAGAAATCCCGCGCTCAATTACTCGCGATATGCGAATCTCAGATCTGTCAGAGAATATAATGGAAACCCATCCGGAGTCGGTGACAACGTCAATAATATTGATAGACTGCATGTATGCCAGGATAGAGCATGAAATTTTGGTATTTACTGCGATAGAACCTCTCTCAAGTACGATCATGATACTGCCGTTTTCGTACTTAATTGATCGAAATTCTTTTCCAATGAGATTTTCTTTTAGGTAGTCCATATGACGTTTACCCTCTCGCGTTCAGTTTGGAATATGTGCGAATTGACGTTCCCTTGAACTCGCCCCCCGGAAGGTACCAAAAGTGGGGCCCGTGTAAGGGTTCAGAGATTGTCTGGCAGGACTGCCCCACTCGGGTTTGTCGCGTTCATCATTCTCAGATTCGTCGTTTCCTTGGTCAGGCAGCTTTGCTCCGCTCCGCGTCAAGCCCTTCACTTCGTGCGGCATTCATGCAAGCCCGAACGCCAGGACCAGGAAGCCCATCGCTCCGAACCCGGCGTGGATAACGATCCCGGCCCATGTGCTGCGACGCCGCTGGACGACATAGGGCAGCAGCAACGTGATCGGCACGAGCGTCAACAGGACTTGCCAGGGGAAGGCAGCGTGGAACAGCAACCACAGTATCCCATTGACCAGCCAAGCCCGCTCCCCGAAGGCAACCTCTTGCCGCGGCAGTGCGACACCCCGCCAGACAAACTCTTCCCCAATGACGTTCAGTACAAAAAAACGGCAGCCACGCGCCGAGAATCCAGTACCGCCCAGGACCGAGCGGCTCGAAAGCCATGAACGAGGGATGAAGAGTCTTCCCGTCTTGCAGCATCAGGAGCGCGGCGCCGATGCCGCCGGTCAGCACGCCGACAGCCGCCAGCCCTCCAATTGCCCAGAGCCAGTCGCCGCCATTCATCGGGCGAAGCCATAGCCGCGCGCCCAACGACCCCGGCCTTCCTGAACGCCGTTCCCGATACAACAGCAGGGCAGCCGTGAGAAGCAGGGGGCCAAAAAGGACGATGCTTGCGGCCAGGAACCACATCACCACAGGCTCTGCCCCGGTGGCGGAGACGAACGCCGGGACGGCTACCCGCGTTGTCAGGAACAGCAGCAGAGCACCCGCGCCGAACAGAGCAGCGGAGCCGCCCAGGCCCAGCGGAGGAACCCGATCAGGCTCCGGCCCGTCGCGCCTTTCATAACCGTTTGCTGTCAATGGCCATTCTCCCGCCCGTGTGCCGAACGAATAAGGTTAAGCCGTGCCACGAAGCGACACAGCCGGGTCCTCACTGCTCCGCAGCGTCCCGGCGTTCGCTGGCCTTTCATCGTGCCACCGGCACGATGAACTCGCTTTGCGAACCGGCTGCTCAGCCCTGTTCGTGCAGCCGTTTTGCAATCGCCCGGTGCAGGTCTGGAGCAGCAGTGACCAGCGCCTTGGCCGCCTCGGACTGCGGGTGGTCGAGCACTTCGTTCGTCCTGCCGCGCTCGACGATCTTGCCGTCATGCATGACCATCACCTCGTCGGTGATGGCGCGGGCGACGGTCAGATCATGGGTGATGAAGAGGTAGGCGATGCCGAGTTTTTGGTTGAGCTCGGCGAACAAATCGAGGATCTGCGCGCGGATCGAGACGTCGAGCGCCGAGACCGGCTCGTCGGCGACGACCAGTTTCGGCCGCGTGATGATGGCGCGGGCGATCGAAAGGCGCTGGCGCTGGCCGCCCGAAAACTCATGCGGGTATTTGTCCATGTCGCCTGGTGAGAGGCCGACCTCGTGCAGCGCATACGCCACCATCTCGCGCCGCGCGGCGGGCGCCGGCTTCTTCTCCAGCACATGCAGCGGCTCGGCCACCAATCTCTCGACCTTCTGGCGTGGGTCGAACGAGCCGTACGGGTCCTGGAACACGACCTGCATGTCGCGCCGTGCCGGCTTCAGCTCCGCCTCGCTCTTGCCGGTGAGGATATCGCCGCGGAAGCGGATGGTTCCCGATGTCGGCTTGTCGAGTGCCAGGACCATGCGGGCAAGCGTCGACTTGCCGCAGCCGGAACGGCCGACGAGCGCCACCGACCGGCCGGGCGCCATCGAGAAGGAGACATCGTCGACGGCGCGGATGGCAGCCGCGCGTTTAAACAGGGATATGCGCCGTCCCGGATAATCCCGCGTTACGCTCTCTACCTGAAGCAGCGGTTTGGCCGATCCGCTGTCGTGTGTGCGGGCTCGCGCCGGCACATGCATCGAGGCCTGCGCCAGCTGGCGCGTATAGGGATGAAGCTGTCCGGACAGAATGCGCGCCGTGTCGCCGGCCTCCATCACCTCGCCATGGCGCAGGATGGTGATGCGATCCGCCATCTCGGTCACCACGGCGAGGTCATGCGAGATAAGCAGCAGCCCCATGCGGTTTTCCGCAACAAGGTCGCGCAAAAGGTCGAGGATCTGCGCCTGCAGCACCACGTCGAGCGCGGTCGTCGGCTCGTCGGCGATCAGCAGCTTGGGCTTCAGCGCACAGGCGATGGCGATGACGACGCGCTGGCGCTGGCCTCCGGACAGCTCATGCGGATAACGCGACAGCGGGAACTGCGCCGCCGGCAAGCCGACCCGGTCGAGCATTTTTCGCGCCCGTTGCTCGGCGTCCGCGCGGCTCGCCCTGGTGTGCCAGCGAATACCTTCGGCGACCTGCTCGCCAATGGTCTTGACCGGGTTGAGCGCCGTCATCGGCTCCTGGAACACCATGCCGATGTCGTCGCCGCGCAGCGCGCACATCTGGTCCTCGCTCGCCGCCAGAATATCGATGCCATCGAAGGTAACGCGTCCCGTGGCGCGTGCCGCCCAGGGCAAGAGCTGCATCACGGTGAGCGCCGTCATCGACTTGCCGGAGCCGGATTCGCCGACCAGCCCCATGACTTCGCCGGGCGCGACGGATAGCTCGACGTCCCTGAGGATGGGCGTGCCGCCGATGGTCAGCGACAGCTTCTCGATTTCGAGCAGGCTCATCGCTGCCGCCGCGACTTCGGATCGAGAATGTCGGCAATGCCGTCGCCAAGCAGGTTCAGGCCAAGCACGGTGATGACGATCGCCATGCCCGGAAAGATCGCCATCCACGGCGCCACCACCATGCGGGTCTGGGCGTCGAACAGCATGCGGCCCCAGCTCGGCATCGGCGGCTGGGTGCCCAGCCCGACGTAGGAAAGCCCGGCTTCGGCCAGTATGCCCAGCGCGAACTGGATGGTGCCTTGCACCAGCAGCAGCGTGGCGATGTTGGGCAGCACATGTTCGATGCTGATCAGCGTCCTGCTTTTGCCGGCGGCGCGGGCGGCGAGGATGAATTCGCGCGGCCAGATCGCCAGGGCGCCGGCGCGGGCGACGCGCGCGAACACCGGGATGTTGAAGATGCCGATGGCAATGATGGCGTTGAACGCGCCCGGCCCGAAGATGGCGGTGATCATGATTGCCGAAAGCAGCGCCGGAAAGGCGAAGACCAGGTCGTTCAGCCGCATCAGCACGTCGTCGGCGATGCCGCCGCGCGCCGCGGCAAAGGCGCCGAGCGGCACGCCGACGCCCATGCCGATGCCGACCGCCACCAGCGCCACGGCGATCGAGTTGCGGGCGCCGACCATGATCATCGACAGGATGTCGCGACCGAAATGGTCGGTGCCGAACCAGTGCGCCAGCGACGGCGCCTGGGTCTTGTCGGAAATGACCAGCCTAGTGACGTCGTAAGGCGTCCACACGAAGGAGAGGATCGCGACCGCAGCCACCAGTGCGGTGACGACGAAGCCGGCGAGGAACGAACGGTTTCGAAACGCCTTGGCCAGGATGCCGGCAAGGTTCTCGTCGGGGATGTCGATGTGCAGCGTCATTGCCTGCCTCTCAGGCGCGGATCGACCACCGCATAGGAGAGATCGACAACGAAATTGACGATGATGACGGCGGCAACCAGCAGCATGACGACGCTCTCGACCACGATCAGGTCACGCTGGTTGATTGCCTGGAACACCAGCCGGCCGAGGCCGGGCAAATAGAAGACGTTCTCGATGATGATGGTGCCGGCAAGCAGGAAGGCGAATTGCAGGCCTAGAATGGTGACCACCGGGATCAAGGCGTTGCGCAGCGCATGCCGCCACAAGACAAGACGATAGGGCAGGCCCTTGGCGCGGGCGGTGCGGATGTAGTCCTCGTTCAGCACTTCAATCAGCGCCGAGCGGGTGACCCGGGCGAGGATCGCCGCCTGCGGCAGAGCGAGGGCGACCGCCGGCAGGAGCAGCGATTTCAGTGCCGGCCAGACGCCGGCGCCCCAGCCGGGAAACCCGCCGCCCGGCACCAGCCGCAGCCAGACGGCGAACAGATAGATCAGCATCAGCGCAAACCAGAAATTGGGCACGGCGACGCCAAGCTGAGCGGCGCCCATCGCAATCGTGTCGCCGACCCGGCCGCGTCTGCTGGCGGAAAACAGCCCGACCGGGATGGCAATGACTGTGGACAGCGCCAGCGCCATCAGCGCCAGCGGCAGCGAAACGACGAGACGCTCACGGACCAGATCGATGACCGGCACCGAATAGGTGTAGGAACGGCCGAAATCGAGGCTCAGCAAGCCGCCGGCCCAATGCAGATAGCGCAGCACGACGGGAGCGTTGAGGCCCATCTGGTTGCGCAGCAATTCGATCTGGTCGGCGCTGGCGTTCAGGCCAAGCATCAGCCGCGCCGGGTCGCCGGGAATGATCTCCAGCACGGCAAAGACCACCATCGAGGCCAGAACCAGCGTGACGACGGCGATGATGAGGCGCTTGAGGAGGTAGGCGATCATGGACGTTGAGGAACCGCTGTGTTGCCGGACGCAAAAACCGGGCGAAGCTTGCGTTCCCGCCCACCCCCCCCTGTCCTGCCGGACATCTCCCCCTCAAGGGGGGAGATTGGCAGTTTCCACGCCGGCACTGTCCTTGCAACGCTAGTGGTTAGTGAAAGCGGCGGTGAGGGCTCAATCTCCCCCCTTGAGGAGGAGATGTCCGGCAGGACAGAGGGGGGTGTGACGGAGTGCAACTTTCGCCCTTCTGTCAGCGGCTCAATCCGTCCACTTCACCTTGGTCAGGTCGTTGGCCTGGATCGGGGCGTTTTCCCACAGGCCCTGCAGTTTGGCGTCCCAGACGCCGACCTTCGGCAGTTCGTAGAGGAAGCCGACCACGGCGTCGTCGGCCAGGACCTTCTGCGCCTCGCCGAGCAGCGTCATACGCTTGGCCTCATCCGAGGTAAGGTTCAGCTCGTCGATGATCTTGTCGAAGGCCGGGTTGTCGTAGTTGAAGTAATAGTCCTTGCGAGAATAGATATCGATGTCGTTAGGCTCGGTATGGGAAACGATGGTCAGGTCGTAGTCCTTCTTGGTGAAGACCTGGTCGAGCCACTGTGCCCATTCGACCGGGATGATCTCGAGATCGATGCCGATTTCGCGTAGCTCGGAGGCGATGATCTCGCCACCAAGCCGCGCGTAAGAGGGCGGTGGCAGCTTGAGCGTCGCCTTGAAGCCATTCTCCAGGCCGGCTTCCTTCAGCAATTCCTTGGCCTTCTCCACATTGTGCGGATAGAGGCCGGTGAGGTCGACATAGGCCTTGCTGGCGGGCGACATGTGCGAGCCGATCGGCACGCCGAGGCCGGCCGAGGCGCCGTCGATGATCGCCTTGCGATCGAGCGCAAAGGAAATCGCCTGCCTGACCTGCAGCTTGTCGAAGGGCGGCTTCTTGTTGTTGATCGACAGGATGGTTTCACCCTCGGTCGAGCCGATTACCACCTTGAAGCGCGGGTCGTCCTTGACCTGGGCGACACTGTCAGGATCGAAGAACGGAAAGGCCTGGACGTCGCCGGAAAGCAGCGCCGGAACGGCGGCGGCGGCATCTGGAATGATGCGGAACTCGGCCTTGTCGAGGAACACCGGGGCGCCCCAGTAATTGTCCGACTTGACCAGCGTGATCGACGAGCCCTTGGCCCAGTTCTGGAACTTGAACGGGCCGGTGCCAACAGGCTTTTCCTTGTTGGTGTCGGCGGTCTCAGGCGCCACGATCACCGCATCGCCCCAGCCCATATTGTAGAGGAACGAGCCTTGCGGGTTCTTCAGCGTGACATTCACCGTCGCAGGATCGACGACCTCGACCTTGTCGATGGCGGCGAACAGGCTCTTTTGCGCGTTGACGGAATTGTCGGCGCGGGCACGATCGAGCGAGAATTTCACGTCGTCGGCGTTGAAGTCGCTGCCGTCATGGAATTTCACGCCTGTATGCAGCTTGAAAGTGTAGACCTTGCCGTCGTCGGAAATGCTCCAGCTTTCGGCGAGATCGGGCAGCACCTCGCCGTTCGGGCCGATGCGGGTCAGGCCCTCGAAGACATTGGCATAGAGTACCTCGTCGATTGCCGCGGCGGCACCCGCGGTCGGGTCGAGATGCGGGGGTTCGAGCGTAATGCCGATGACCAGGTCGGTGCGCGCGGCCATCGCCGAGGTTCCGGCGGCCAACGCCAGCGCCGCGGCGGCCAGAATGGTTTTCCACAATTTCATCGTGCAACTCCCCATGTCTAAAACACGTGCTCAAACCCGGGCGGATAGAAGCGTGAATTCGCCGCCGAGTAAATTGCGTTTCGTACCGTCCGCCGACGCCGGGAGGAATGTTTTTCCGCCCATGGCCGGATCATCGCGGGCCGGCGCCCCTCAGCAGAACGCCGAGGCCGATCGCCATCACCTTTGCCGAGTCCAGCATGTCGGCAATGCCGACCCATTCGTCGGGCCGGTGGGCGAGATCGAGAATGCCCGGGCCATAGGCGATGCAGTCATAGATGTGGCCGATCCGGGCGATGTGCTTCTGGTCGTAGGTGCCGGGCGAAATCACGTAATCCGGTTCGCGGTCGAATATCTCCATGATGCCTTGCGCGACCGCCTTAACCACCGGCGCGTCGCGCTCGGTCATCAGCGGCAGCACCTCCATCAGATCGCGGATTTCGTAATCGAACTTTTTGCGCTCGCGCTTCAGCCGTTCGAGGATATCGGTCACCTCGCTCTTGACCGCAGCGAGATCCTCTTCGAGCAGGAAGCGGCGGTCGATGGTCAGCCGGCAGGAATCGGGCACGTTGGGCGAGGGCAGGCCGGGCCGGAAATCCTCCGTCTGGCCGCCATGGATCGAGTTGATGTTCATGGTCGAGCGTTTTGCGCCTTCGGGCACGACCGGCATGCGCGTCATCTTGCGGTCGAGCGCCGGAAACAATTCGTCTTCGAAGGCCCGCAGCACGGCGCCCATATGGCGCACTGCGTTGTCGCCGAGGAACGGCATCGAGCCGTGCGCGATCTCGCCCTTGGTCTCGATCTCCGCCCACCAGACGCCGCGATGGCCGAGGCAGATGCGGTCCTTGTTGAGCGGCTCGGGAATGATGACGTGGTCGACCTTCGGCCTGGAGAAATAGCCGAGCTTGGCCAGATGCGCGACGCCGCCAAAGCCGCCGGACTCCTCGTCGACCGTCCCCGAAATCTCTATGGCGCCGGGAAAATCGGGAAAGACCTCGATGAAGGCTTCGACGGCGATGATCGAGGCGGCAAGCCCGCCTTTCATGTCGCAAGCACCGCGGCCATAGACCTTGCCATCCCTGACGATGCCGGCGAACGGATCGAGGCTCCAGCCGTCGCCGGGCTCGACGACGTCGATATGCGAATTGAAGTGCACGCAAGCACCCGGCGCCCGGCCATCGAAGCGGGCGACGAGGTTGACGCGCGGATAATGGTCAGTGTCGCCAGTCGTGCCTTCGGCACGGATGAATTCGATCTCAAAACCGCGCTTCTTCAGCCGCGCGCCGATAAATTCGGCACACGGCCGATAGGCTTCGCCGGGCGGATTGATGGTCGGAAAGCGGATCAGATCCGCGGTCAGCGCAACCAGATCATCGGCCCGGTCATCGATCGCCTTGAGGAGCCGTTCGTTCGGTTCGTTCATTCGGCGAATTGAGCAGCGGATGAGGCGGTTTTGCAAGCCCGATGGCGAATTGCGAGGCGATTGCGTGTCGTTACGGCAACTATTGCGGGAAATCGTTCAAATTCGCTGCTTTGGATTGGTGAAATCGTCAGGGAGTAGGTGTTAGCTCGCTGGCTTGCCATCAAAACGCTGGAGAACAGCGCGAGGGCAGGCAGGCAAGGGGCATCAAAGGGGTTTGATTGCATGAAAAACACTGTTCTCATGGCAGCAGCATTAGTAGCGATGCTGTTCGGTTCGTCGTTCGAGAGCCGTGCGGCCAGCCTGGTCGCGAACATCGATATTTCCTCACAGACAATGACGGTAAGATACGGGCTTTCGTATTACCGGTGGAGCGTTTCCACCGCCCGCAAAGGCTACATCACGCCGCGCGGCAGTTACCGGCCACAGCGGACGGCCCGGATGTGGTATTCGCGCAAATACGACATGTCGCCGATGCCCTATTCGGTGTTCTTCCGCGGCGGCTATGCTATCCACGGCACCGGCGCGATCCGGCAATTGGGGCGCCCGGCATCGCATGGCTGTGTGCGCCTCCACCCCAGCAATGCCGCCGCGTTCTATTCGATGGTGCGCAAAGCCGGCTTCGGCAATACGCGGATCCTCGTGACGAATTAGGGCCTGCTCCTCGGCCCGCAATAAAAAACCCGCCGGAGCGGCGGGTTCGTCGGGGCCAAATAGTACCATACTGAAATTAGTAGCATAGCTGCCGGCACAAAGCAAGAACAAAATAGGGCCGGTGCCCAAAAAGATCGTTCCGCTCAGGCGGCTTTGTCGCGCACTGTCGCCGGCCGACGCTTTTTGCGGCCGCTGATCTCCCAGCGCTTGTGGAACCACATCCACTGGCCGGGGTCTTCGCGCACCCAGCGCTCGACCACGTCGTTGAGAAGCTGGGTGGTGGCGCGGACGTCGACACTGCCGCCGGCGGTGCGTGGCAAGGTGAGCTTGTCCTCGATCTCGAGCCGGAAACGGTTGTTCGGCAGGCGCACGCAGCGCGCCGGGTAGACATCGCAATCGTAGTGCCGCGCCAGGGTACCGAGAACCCGGTTGCTCTCGCAGGGGCGGCCGAAGAATGTCGTCTCGAGCCCGCCGGTGAATTTCTGGTCGACCAGCACGCCGATATTGCCGCCTTTCTCGAGGATGGCCGCAAGTGCGAACGAGGCACCGGTCGAAGACGGCAGCAGCGATCCCATGCTCGAGCGGCGGGTCGAGAGGATGTAGTCGGCGAGGTAAGGGTTGTTGGGCGGGCGAAACAGCGCCGTGATGTTCATGCCGAAGGTCGCCGCCGCCACTGGCAGCAGCTCGAAATTGCCGAGATGCCCGGTGAAGACGATATGCGGCTTGTCCTCGCCGGCAATGCGCACGAAATGCTCCACGCCCCTGACCTCGACACGGCCCGGCTTCGTCGCAGTGGGATCGTAGTCGAACAAAGCATCGAGAAAGATGTATTCGGTGGCCAGGCGGGCCATGTTGCCCCACATGTCGGAAGCGATCGTCTCGATCTCGGCATCGCTCTTTTCCGGATAGGCCTTGCGCAGATTGTCGACGGCAACCTGATGGCGCGCTACCCAAGGGCCGATGCGGCGGGCAGCGCGGTCGGCGAAATTGAGCGCCCTGTCGGGCGGCAGCAGGCGCAGCGCGGAGATGATGATCATCGCGACGCGCGCGACCAGCCAGTAGTTGAACTGGCGAAGCCGCCTGCCATAGCGGAATCCCACGTCCCTGCGGATCTTCCTGAAGGCGTTGCCGATCATTTCAGCCGACGCGCAGGATGATCTTGCCGAAGACGTCGCGGCCTTCCATGCGCTTCAGCGCCGCATCGATTCCGTCGAAGCCAACCTCGGTGTCGATCACCGGCGCGACCAGGCCCGCCGCCATCTTCTGCATGGCGTCGGCCATGTTTTCCATGCGGCAGCCGAACGAGCCTAGCAGCTTCAGCTGCTGCTGGAACAACTGCATCAAATTGATCTGCGTCGACACGCCGGAGGTCGAGCCGCAGGTGACCAGCCGACCGCCGCGCTTGAGGCACAGCATCGAGGCGGCAAATGTTTCGGCGCCGACATGCTCGAACACCACGTCGACGCCCTTCTTCTTGGTCAGCTTGCGCACGACGCCTTCGAAGCGGTCGTCGCGGTAATTGATGACGTGGTCGGCGCCGAGCGCCTTGGCCTTGTCGATCTTGTCGTTCGAGCCGACGGTGGTGATGACCGTGCAGCCCATCTTCTTGGCCAGCTGAATCGCGGCGGAGCCGATGCCGGAGCCGCCGGCATGGACCAGTATCGTCTCGCCGGGCTGCAGCCGGGCATTGTCGAACAGCATGTGCTCGACTGTGCCGAAGGTGACAGGCGCCACCGCCGCGCCGATTTCGCTCACGCCGGGCGGAGCTGGGACCAGAAGGCGCGCCGGCAGGTTGATCTTTTCCTGCGCAAAGCCGTCGAGATGGAAGCCGTGCACGCCCGAAACATGCTCGCAGAGATTGTCGCGGCCTTCGCGGCAGGCGCGGCAAAGACCGCAGGTGCGGGCGCCATAGATCGAGACCAATTGCCCGGGCACAAGGCTGGAAACGCCGGGGCCAACCGCCTCGACCTCGCCGGAAGCCTCGGCGCCGACGACCAGCGGCAGCTTGCGCTTGGCAAAAGCCATGCCGCGCCAGCCCCAGACGTCGATGTGGTTCAGCGCCACGGCCTTGATGCGCAGCGTCACCTCGCCGAGCGCAGGTTGCGGCGGGGGCGGCAGGTCCACCGTTTCAAGGCGGCGGTCCTCGATAAGTTGCAATGCGCGCATGGTGCCTGTCGGTTCAGTCTGGCTGAAAAAGGTCGCTTAGACCGGTTCCCGCGCCATGACAAGGCAGGTGTTCTGGCCGCCGAAGCCGAAGGAGTTCGACAGGACGGCACCGACCTCGGCATTGCGCTTGGTGTTCGGCACCACGTCGAGGACGATTGCCGGGTCGGGATTGTCGTAGTTGATGGTCGGCGGAATGACGCCTTCGCGCATCGTCATCAGCGAAAATGCTGCCTCGACAGCACCGGCAGCCGATAGGGTATGGCCGATCATCGACTTGTTCGACGAGACCGGCATTGACGAGATTCGCTCGCCGAACACCGTCGACAGCGACAAATGCTCCATCTTGTCGTTTTCGGGCGTCGAGGTGCCATGGGCGTTGACATAATCGATCCCGTCCTCGCTCAAGCCGGCATCGGCAAGAGCGGCGCGCACCGCCGCGATCGCCGGCGAACCGTCCGGCTTGGAGCGCGTGCGATGGAAGTCGTCGGCCTTTTCGCCGCAGCCGCGCAATATGCCGAGAACGGTGGCACCGCGGGCAAGAGCTGCCTCCAGCGATTCCAGCACAAGGGCGCCCGAGCCTTCGGCGAGCACGAAGCCGTCGCGATCCTTGGAGAAGGGTTTTGAGGCCTTTTCGGGGATGTCGTTATGGGTCGAGAGCGCCGATAGAAGCGAGAAGCGGATCAGCGCCTCGGCGGTCGCCGAGCCGTCGGCGCCGATCGACAGCGCCCTGTCGCATTCGCCGCGGCGGATCGCCTCGACGCCGAGCTGGATCGCCGTGGCGCCCGAAGCGCAGGCTGTCGACAGCGTGATCGGCAGGCCGCGCGTTCCGAAACGGTCGGCAAGCCGGTCGGCAATCGAGCCGAACTGGGTGGTCTCGAAAATGTCGAGTTCCCTGAGGCCGCGCGCTACCCGCAGCAGCCTTTCGGCGCCGGAATCGTGCCTGTCTGAATTATTGGGCTTGTCGGAATTGTAGAGCGAAAAGCGCTCGCTCCAGTCGAGCTCGACCGGCGGCGAAGCGAGGAACAGCGGTCCGCCGAAATCGCCGGCATCGAGGCCTGCCTCCGACATCGCTTCCTGGGCGGCGGTTTCGGCAAGCTCATAGGTGAGGAGACTGGCGCCCTTGGAGCTCGACGGCAGGAAATCGACCATGCCGGAGATGCGGGTGTTGAGATGATCGACCGGGAAGCGGGTGATCGGATGGATGCCGGATTTGCCTGACGTAAGTGCCGCCCAATTGTCGGCTTTGCCGACACCGAGCGACGTCACCACGCCGATGCCGGTGACGGCGACGATGGGCCTGCCCATGTGGTCGTTCAGATTGGCCATTTGTTGTCCAAAAACCTGTTTCTCTTGGAGCGTCGGATCGCCCGAAAACCGCGCCACACGTTTCGGTCCGATGCTCTAGGCGGCTTTGATCAGCGCCATGCCCTCGAATTGGTGATAGCCGATCGCCGTTGCAAGGATGGTCTTCGGGACACCGGCAAACGGTTTTTCGACTGTGGCGTCGAAGACAGGGTAGGCGGCCTTGCGGTCGACAGCCAGGGCCGCCAGCGCGACGGCAAAGGGGAACTGCGCTTCCTTCATGTGACCGGTCAGCGTCGAAAAGCCGCGTGCGGCGATCGCCGGATTGGCGTCGAGCGCCGATTTCTCGGCGGCGGTCGCGGCATGGGCGCCCGAAGCGCCGGAGATCGCCAGCAGTTCGCCATTCGGCAATGCGGCCTGCTTCAGCAGCGCGGCGATCTCGCCATCGAGTTCGCCCCGCCGGCGCCTGGCGCGGCCGGACAGGATCGGGCCGAGTTCCGCATAGATCTTCCGGCCACGGCTTTCCGCATGCTCGCGCTGCTCCAGGACGAGAAACGCGCCGCCGGATCCGGTCACCACGCCGCCGCCCTCGGCACCTTGCCTTTGCCAGACCGGCGTCCACGGACCGCGATGCAGGTAGCCGGCCAGTTCATAGCCGAGCAGCATGTCGGAGTGTTCGGTCTGGAAAGCGCCGCCGACCAGTATATGCGTCGACTGGCCGGAGCGGATGCGCGCGGCCGCCGTCTCGACAGCGGCAACGCCGGCACCTTCCTCGCCCATGAAGGTGCGCGACGATCCCGTCACCTTGTGGACGATCGAGATGTTGCCGGCGAGCAGGTTGGAGAGCTGTGCCAGAAACAGCGTCGGGCGCAATTCCGTGGTCAGCTTCTCGTTGAGCAGCACGTCGCGGTCATTGCGGCTTTCCGATGCCGCGAGAATGGCCGCGTCGACCGCCTCGTCGCGCTCGCCGCCGCCGGCGGCCACCACCATGTCCATGGTCGCGCAGAGTTCGTCATTGCCCTTGATGCCGGCATCGTCGAGCGCAAGGCCGGCCGCATAGGTGCCGAGCCTCTGCCACGTCTCCATCTGCCGCTGGTCGCCACGCTTGGCGATCTGCAGGTTCCAGTCGATCTCCGGCAGCGGGTGGACCGTATAGGGCGAGAAGCGCGAGGCCTCCAGAACCGGTTCAAGGCGCGGCTGGACGAGCTTTTGCCAATGCGCATCCGGACCCTCGCCCAACGACGAGACAAGGCCGATGCCTGATATGACGACGTCGCGGGGGTTCATGGGCGGCTGTTGTGGGTGAGGGCGCGTCAGGCGCTGTGCTTAGATGGCGTTCTTGGCGGCGACGAGCGCGTCGATCTTGGCGCACAGGTTCTTCATGACGAAATAGTCGTCGGTCGAGGCCTTGCCGTCATTGACCTCCTGCGTCCACTTTTCCAACGGCACCTTGATGCCGAATTCCTTGTCGATGGCAAAGACGATGTCGAGGAAGTCGAGGCTGTCTATGCCGAGATCGTCGATGGTGTGGCTTTCGGGCGTGATCGTCTCGATGTCGATCTCGCTGGTGTCGGCGATGATCTTGGCGACTTTGTCGAACGTGGTGGACAAGGGCTTTTCCTTCGATTGCGGGCGGAATCTGTCCGCATGTGTTTTGGGCTGTCTAATCGGTTTTTCCGGGCAGGAAAAGGCCTGATACGCCGGGCGCAGATGGGATTGCTGCCCAGGCAGAGCAAGATGAGATCGGAATCCAACCACGGCTTCTCGTGGCAGTGGCATTTCGGCAACACCTATCTCGCTCGACGCGAGGAGCGACCGGCCCGGTCAGAAGGTAACGCGGCCGAGCACGCGCAATCCGTCGCCTTGCGGCTCGACGACCACGGCTTCGCCTTCGCGCGGCGAGATGCCGGTCAATTCCTTGATGTCTTCGAGATGCGTGACCATGACCAGATTGTCGGAGCCGGAATAGCCGCGGATCTCTGCCAGGATCGCAGCGATCTGAGCGGCCTTCTCCTTTTCGTCGGTCTTCAGCAGGTCAAGCGGTGCGAACGGCTCCGGTTCGCTTTCGAAAGCTATGCGCGCGGTTTCGAGGCAGCGGCAATAGCGGCTGGACAGCACGCGCTCGACCGGTGCCGCGCGGGCGCCAAACAGCGCGCCGATCTTGCGCGCCTGTTGCTTGCCGCGCTCAGAGAGATTGACCTGGGTGGCGCATTTGCCGAGGTCGAAATTGGCCGCATCGGTGGTGCCGGTGACCATGGCATGGCGAAGCAGCACCACATGCCCGCCGTCGCGCAGCAGCGCCCAGCCGGCTTCCGTCGCATGGGCTGTGGCGGAAACGGCAAGCAACAGCAGCGCCAGCACAAATCGAAGCATCAGACATCCTTTTCGGGTGACCGGCAGGCAGGTCCCCGGTGACCGGCATATAGGGACGGCAAAGCCGGCTGAAAGACAAGCCGAGTGCAACCTGCGGCCGAGACGCCTATTTCTTCGCTATCTGCTTCTTCACCAGATCGATCTTGCGGTCGGTCAGCGGGATGGGGAGTGTATAGCCAGCATCGGTAAAGCCCTGCTTGGCGTTCTCGAAGAATTCGATCGCCTTTTGGTATTCGGCATTGCCACCGCCATAGCTGCCGCGGTTCCAGTGGACGTCGCCGAGATTGTTCTGCTCGAAGGCCCATTGCATCGGCTGGCTTTCGCGGGTGAAGACCTTGAGCGTTGCCTCGAAGGCGGCTTCGGCTTCGTCCAGATATTTGCCGGTGCGTTCGAGATTGCCTAGATTGATCAGGCTCATGCCGATGCCGTTCTGCGCGTTCGCCCAGTCGACGGGCGAGGTCTCGAAGGTCAGCACCTCCAGCGCTGCCCGGCGCGCGGCGATCGAAGCGGCCAGTTTGCGGGGATCGGCCTCGCTCATGCTCAGCCATTGCAGCGCCGAGCCTAGACCGGCCTGCGCCAGTGCCCATTGCCGCGGCGTCGTCTCGCGCTTGTATTCGCGAAGTGCATCGCGATAGGCCTCGATCGCCTCCTCGTAATGCACCGGCTTGTCGGTCACGCCGCCGAGCAGTTGCAGCGTGTTGCCGAGATTGTAGTGGGTCATCGCCCAGTCGAGCGGAAACTCCTTCTTGGTGTAGACGCGCCGTGCCGCCCGGTATGCGGCCGCCGATTGCTCAAGCCTGGCAGGATCGCGCGTGCGCTGGCCGAGCGTCTGGTAGATCGAGCCGAGATTGTTCTCCGCCGAAGCCCAATCCGTCGGAAAACGTTGGCGTGTGAATATGGTCAGCGCGTCGCCATAGGCGGCAGCCGCCTCTTCGAGCAGGCCGGTGCCGAGATCGAAACGGGCAGCACTGCTCAGCGCGTTACCCAGATTGAGACGGCTGCTCGCCCAGGAGAGCGGGAAGGTGTCGCGTGTGCGGATTTCGAGCGCGGCGCGGAATGCCGCGGCTGCCTCGTCGATTTTTGCCTTGTCGTTGCGTTGCGTGCCGAGAGACACCAGCGTGTTGCCGAGATTGTTCTGGACCATCGCCCACTGAACGGGCGCCTTTTCGCGCGTGTATTCTTCAAGCGCCAGCCGCTAGGCGGCCTCGGCCTCGGTCAGGCGCTCGCCGTCCGGTTCGCGCTCCGAAAGCGCGTAAAGCGCAAGGCCAAGGTTGCTTTGCGAGGCGGCCCAGTCCAGCGGGACTTTGTCGCGGGGCCGCTTCTCCAGCGTGGCGCGCATCGCCACCACCGCCTCATTCAGGCGTTTCGGGTCGCTCTCGCGTTCGCCGATCTTCAACAGCACATTGGCCAGGTGGTTCTGGGCCGCGGCCCAGTTGATGTCGTCCTTCTCGCGCTCGAACACGGCAAGCGAATCGCGAAAGATTTTCGCTGCCTCTTCCAGCCGGTCGGTTTCGCGCTCGCGCTCGCCGATCGTCTGCAGCACCACCGCCATGTTGTTGCGGGTGATCGCCCAGTCGCGGTTCTGCTCGCCATTGGGGATGAAGTTCAGGATGACGCGGTAGGCGTCGATAGCGTGCTGCAGCGCTTGCCTGTCGCCGGTGGCGTTGCCATGCGCGTTGAGCGCTTCCGCCTCCTGGTTCTTGTAGTTCCAGCGCAGCCTGTCGTCCCATCTCTCGACCAGCGAGAAGGCCTCGCCGTAGTCGTTGGCGGCCGACAGATAGTCGAAGACCAGCGCCGAAGCGTCGGCGCGCCTGGCATAGATCGCCGCGTCGGCAAGACGCTTCTGCCTGACCAGATCCTCTGCCCGATCGACCACGCCGCTGGCCTGCTCGACCCGGCCCACCGCCTGGTCGAGGAAGTTGCGCGCGGTGACGATGGCGCCCTGGCCGATCGCTTTGTCGGCCGAGGCGACGAGGCGGCTGATCTCGGGGTCGTCGGTGCGCAGCGCGTTGCGCTCGGAGATCATCTTCTTCAGGCGCTCGGCCTGCGCATCGAGCAGCTTTTGCAGGTCGGTGGGGTCCTCCGGCATCTTTTCGGTGCCGAGCGCCTTCAGCACGCCATAAAGCGCGTCGAGCGGCACGCCGTCCTGCAGCGAGGCCAGTTCGACCTGTGCCCGCTTGGGGTTCGGCAACTCGGCGATCGTCAGCAGCAATTGCCGCCGCTCGCCGGTGATCAGGTCGTCGTCGCCGGTGGGCTCCTGCGGTGCAACGCCGAAATAGAGCAGCCGGCGCAGGCTTTCATTGACCCATGGCCGCTGCCTTGCCTTGGTGTCGAGATAGACCTCCTCGGTCACCATGCGCATGACCGAGCCGAACTCGGTGCCCTTCATTGCCGCTAGGTGGCGCAGAAGTGCCGCTGCGTAGGGGCTGTTTTCGCCGACGATGCCGTCGAGTGCCGGCCGCCCCGGCTCGGCGGCAAAGCCGATCACCGTTCCCAGATTTTCCGTCGCGGTCGCGTTTGCCAGTGCCCTGGCACCGCGCACCGGCTCCAATCCGCCGGCGCTGATCGGGGAGGCCGAGGCCGTCGGCGCCCGGCGCAGCACCGCATCCGCCGGAAACGGGTTGGTGCGGCAGGCATCGAGCAACATGATCGTTACCGGCACGGTCGTCTTCAATTCGTCCATGACGGCGGAGATCGGCACCAGGGCCTGATCGGCGTCCTTCAATGAAGAAACGTCGGCGTCTACCGGCACCAGATAGTTTTCGCCGCCGGCCTCGATGCCGTGGCCGGAATAGTAGATCAAGGCGACGTCGGCGTCCTCTGCATCCTCGGCGAAACGCTCGAGGTCGCGCTTCAGCTTTGCCGTGTCGCGGTCGGTTACACTGCGCGCGTCGAAGCCGAGGTCGGTCAGCATCTTGGCGATGTCGCGGGCGTCGTTGCCGGGGTTGGGAAGAGCCGCTATGTGCTGGTATTTCGACTGGCCGACGATCAGCGCCACACCCTTGAGGCTCGCCGGCTCCGCGGCATGAGCCGAGGTCACCACGAGGCAAAGCATGGCGCCGACGAAAGCCGTCAGCCACGCCTGCTTGAAGAAGTGCTGATTTCCGACAAGGCCCATTCGCCGCGTGTCCCCCGACAACCCTGTATAGCGCTGGCATCCAACCATGAGCAAATTCGGGCAAGATCCGAGCGGCCGGATTGTTGGCCGGTACATTCGCGAGGGAAGGGCGATTGCGCCGCCGCCGGGGCTCGCCTATCACGGGAAAAATGTCTCCGCTTACCGAAACCGTCCTCTTCGTTTTCAGTCTTGTCGGGCTCGGCTATCTTGCCGGGTTGACCGGTTATTTGAAGCCGGCGAGCGGCGAGGGCGTATCCGAATTCGCCATCAACGTGGCAATGCCGCTTTTGCTGTTCCAGACCATGGTAAAGGCCGATTTCCACGGCGTGGCGCCGTGGTCGCTATGGGGGGCTTATTTCGCGGCGGTCGCGCTTACCTGGGCTGCCGGCCATCTGGTCATTACGCGCATTTTCGGACGAGACGCCCGCGCCGGCGTCGTCGGCGGCGTATCGTCGTCCTACTCCAACGTCGTCCTGCTCGGCGCGCCCTTCATGATCGGCGTGTTCGGGCCGGCCGGGTTCGAAGTGCTGTCACTGCTCGTCTCCATTCACCTGCCGGTGATGATGATGGCCTCGATCATCCTGTTCGAGATGTTCGGCCGCGGCGGCAGCGAGCCTGTGCATCCGCTCCGCGTCGTCAGGAGCTTTCTCAGGAGGGTATTCATCAATCCGCTGATCATCGGCATACTGGCCGGGCTGGCGTGGCGCTTCACCGGTGCGCCGCTGCCGGTGCTTGCGACGCGGCTGAGCGACGCGCTGGCCGGCACGGCCGCCCCGGTGGCGCTGTTCGCCATGGGGCTCAGCCTGCGCCGTTTCGGCATTTCCGGCAATGTAAGGCCGGCGCTGGCGCTGTCGGCGCTGAAACTGTTCCTAATGCCGGCGCTGGTTCTCGGCCTGGTCTGGCTGATCGGCCTGCCGCCATTGACGGCCAAGGTGGCGGTCATGGTTGCGGCGTTGCCGTCCGGCATCAATTCCTATCTCATCGCGGTGCAGTTCAACACCGGCCAGGCGCTGGCGTCGAACCAGATGACCATCGCCACCGCCTGTGCGGTCGTGACCACTGCGTTTTGGCTGACCGTGGTCGTCCATGTTTTTGGATAAGAGCCCGGGTTTTTGGATAAGAACCCGGCTGCATCGCTCTCGCTTTGGCTGGCCCAAACCCTATATGCCATCTTGTGATTGCTTGCGGGGCTTGCCCTGGGCTAAGAGCAGTGGCTCTAGCGATGCTATCGCGCACGTCCATTCACGAAATCAGCGACCGGCCCGCCAGGTGCCGAACGGAGGCGAGATCATGCTTCAGAAAACCAGCCATTTCATGCGGCAGGCCAATCTCATCAATGGCGAATGGGTGCAGGCCGATTCAGGCCAGACGGTCGACGTCAACAATCCTGCCACCGGCCTCAAGATCGGCACCGTGCCGAAGTCGGGCAAGGCCGAGACCCGCCGCGCCATCGAGGCCGCCGACGCTGCCTTCAAGACATGGCGCAAGACCACCGCGCTCGAACGCTCGAAGCTGTTGCGCAAGCTGCACGACGCGATGATGGACAATCAGGACGTGCTGGCCGAACTACTAACCATCGAGCAGGGCAAGTCGCTGTTCGAATCGAAGGGCGAGATCGGCTCGGCCGCGTCCTACATATTGTGGTTCGCCGAAGAAGGCCGCCGCACTTATGGCGACGTCGTGCCGTCGCCCTGGGCGGACCGCCGTATCCTGGTGACCAAGGAACCGGTCGGCGTCATCGCCGCTATTACGCCATGGAATTTCCCGTCCTCGATGCTGGCCCGCAAGCTCGGTCCGGCGCTTGCCGCCGGCTGTACCGCCGTGGTTAAGCCGGCGTCGCAGACGCCTTACTCCGGCCTTGCCTGGGGCGCGCTTGCCGAGGAAGTCGGCTTCCCCAAAGGCGTGATCAATATCCTGACCGGCGCCGCCGGTGAGATCGGCGACGAGATCTGTGCCAACCCGCTGGTCAAGAAGATCACCTTCACCGGCTCGACCGAGGTCGGCAAGATCCTGATCCAGAAGTCGTCGGTGACCGTCAAGAAAGTGTCGATGGAGCTCGGTGGCAATGCGCCGTTCATCGTCTTCGACGACGCCGACATCGAGCGGGCCGTCGCTGGCGCCATCACCGCCAAGTACCGCAATTCCGGCCAGACCTGCGTCTGCACCAACCGCTTCCTGGTGCAGGCCGGCATCTATGACCAGTTCGTCGAAAAGTTGGCTGCCGCGAGCGACGGCCTGAAGGTCGGTTCCGGCCTCGAAGACGGCGTCCAGCAGGGGCCGCTGATCGACGAAAAGGCGGTGGAGAAGGTCGAGGAGCTGATTGCCGACGCTACCGCCAAGGGCGGCAAGGTCGTCGCCGGCGGCAAGCGCCACGCGCTCGGCGGCTCGTTCTTCCAGCCGACGGTGATCGCCAATGCGACGCCGAGGATGCGCTTCATGAAGGAAGAGATCTTTGGCCCGGTAGCGCCGGTGTTCAAGTTCGAGACCGAGGAAGAGGCCGTGGCACTCGCCAACGACACCGAATTCGGCCTGGCCTGCTACTTCTACACCGGCGATCTCGGCCGCGCCTTCCGGGTCATGGAAGGGCTCAAATACGGCATGGTCGGCGTCAATGAAGGGCTCATCACCACCCCTGAGGCGCCGTTCGGCGGCGTCAAGGAATCGGGCCTCGGCAAGGAAGGCGGCCATCAGGGCATCGAGGACTATCTCGACACCAAATATGTCTGCATCGGCGGACTTGGTCTCTAGAAGCCTCATGCGGTAATACCGAAAAAGACCCTGAGCCGCTTCGGAAAAGGCCAGGCTGGCGTCGAGCAACGAACTTGCGAGCATGGCGATGAAGGACGGCGAGGTTTTCGGCACGACGCAGGCGGGCGAGGAAGTCCGCCGTTTCACCATTCGTGGCGGCGGCCTTACCGCCAATATTATCGGCCTGGGTGCGATCATCCAGGATCTGCACCTGGCCGGGCACGAGGCGCCATTGGTGCTCGGCTATGATCGTTTCGAGCACTATGAGACGGATACCGCCTTCTTCGGCACTGTCGTCGGGCGCTATGCCAACCGTATCCGCGACGGCCGCTTCACGCTTGCCGGCAAACGCTACCAGACCGAGCGCAATTTCCTCGAAAAGCACACGCTGCATGGCGGTTCGCAAGGTTTTTCGCGCCGTGCCTGGGCGGTTTCGCTGCATGGCAGGGATTTTGTCACGCTGACATTGCACGACCCGGACGGCATGATGGGCTTTCCCGGCGCGCTCGACGTGACCTGCACCTACCGGCTCAAGATCCCCGGCACGCTCAGCGTCGAACTGACCGCCACCTGCGAGGAGCCGACGCTCTGCAATCTCACCCAGCATTCCTATTTCAACCTGGACGACGGCGGCGCCGGCGACATTCTCGATCACCGGTTGATGCTGAATGCCGGCGCCTATCTGCCGGTCGACGCGGATCTCATTCCGACAGGCACGGTAAAGCCGGTCGACGGCACACCTTTCGACTTTCGCCAGGCGCGGCCGCTGCGCATGGAGACCGAGGGCGAGCAACTCCCCTACGACCAGAATTTCTGCCTCGCTTCGACGCGCGGGCCGCTGAAGCAGGCGTCGTGGGCGCAAGGCGCGAATTCCGGCGTCGAGATGGAGCTCTGGACGACCGAGCCGGGCGTCCAGCTCTATACCGGCCAGTATCTGGCGCCGTCCTCGCCTGGACTGGGCGGACGCCAGTACAAGGCGTTTTCAGGCTTCTGCCTGGAACCGCAAATCTGGCCGGATGCGCCCAACCGGCCCTATTTCCCGCAAGCCACGCTGTGGCCGGGCCAGATCTATCATCACGTGACGGAATACCGGTTCAGGCTGCCTTAGGGCATGACCCCCGGAAACCGGCATGGTTTTGCTGCGCTGACCTCCGGTTCGGAAAGGATCATGCAAAATTCAAAGTGTTATAGCATCCTTTGCGCGTCCAATGACGCGCGGCGCTCTGGAGTCAAAACGCAATCACTCTGAACGACCGACTTCGAACCCTCTCGGACCTTTGACGCCGAGAGCCCTGACGACGCAAGTTGACCCTGAGCTGCCCTTCGTCAGCCCATTTCACTGCCCGATAGCCGACATTTGCGGCACTCGGCACTGGCCCCTTGCTGACCTTCTCCAAGACGAGCCCCAAGCGCAAGTCGTGACCCCAGTGGGGACAATCGACAGGCGCGATCACCCTATGTAGCTGCTTGGCGATCGAGCCTCGAAGTCAACCTGATAGACTTTTGAAATGGGCGGCATAAAGTTCGCTTTTCTGCTTTCAATGAAAGCAACGCGAAATGGCCGAAGAACGCGCCCAACGCCGCCTTGCCGCCATATTGGCTGCCGACGTGGTGGGCTACAGTCGACTTCTGGACCTGGACGAGCAAGGAACGTTGGCCGCTTTAAGGAGGAGGAGGAAGGAAATCCTCGAACCACTCGTCCGCGACCGTCATGGCCGTATTGTGAAAGTGATGGGTGATGGCGTTCTGGTCGAGTTCGGAAGCGCGGTGAACGCCGTGTCATGCGCCGTGGACCTTCAGAAGCGGATGGCGGCCGCAAACGAGGGTGTGACCGCCGACCGGAGAATCTACCTGCATATCGGCATCAATCTGGGCGATGTCGTTGTCGAGGACGGCGATCTGTTCGGCGACGGCGTTATTGTCGCAGTGCGGCTCCAGGCAATGGCCGGGGCAGGAGATGTCTGTGTGTCCGGCAGCGTCTACGACCAAGTCAAGCGGAAGCTCGATTGCGGCTTCGACGAACTTGGTCCGCAAGCGATCAAGAACGTCACCGAACCGGTGTCTGTCTACCGGATCCGGCTGTCGACCGCATCGGACGATGGCGGGCTCGCGGAGAAAGCGCCTCTGCAGCTCCCCGCCAAGCCCTCCATTGCCGTCCTCCCCTTTACGAACATGAGCAATGATCCGGAGCAGGAGGCATTTGTCGATGGCCTCACCGAAGACTTGATCACGGATCTGTCGAGGACAAGCGAGTTGTTCGTCATCGCCAGCAACTCGGCATTTGCATACAAAGGCAGGCACGTGGATGTGCGTCGCATCGCGCGAGAACTGGGAGTTCGCCATCTTCTTGAAGGTAGTGCACGGCGGGCCGCTGGACGGGTGCGTATCAACGCCCAACTGATCGACGCGATCGCGGGTGACCACCTTTGGGCCGAAAGATTCGACCGGAGCCTAGAAGATATCTTCGCCGTTCAGGACGAGGTGACCGGCAAGATTGTCGAGGCTCTGGTTGGCCGCCTGATCGCCGCGCCGGCGCGCAACAGACCGAGCAACCTGGAGGCCTATGATCTCTGTGTGCGTGCCCGGGTCCTTGGCCTGCAAACGGCGCTCACCGCGAAAGAGGCCATTTTGCTGCTAGACCGGGCAATCGCGCTCGACCCGGAATACGCGGAGGCGCACCGTTGGCTGGCACTCAACCTCTGGCTGGGCTGGGAGTTCTGGGACGAACCGATGGACCCCAACCGCGCAAGAGCGCTCGCCGAAGCACAGCTGGCGGTCGAACTCGACCCGAACGACGCCGGGAACAGATGGGTATTGGGCGTCATACTTGGACATGAGAGTCGCTGGGTGGAATCGGATGCCGAATTCGATGCTGCCCACGAGTTGGACCCCAACCACGCCGACGCTTGGGCAATGCAGGCCGAGTTGACGACGGAAAAGGGCCGACCTGCCGAAGCCATAGAGCAGGTCCGCAGGGCACTGCGACTAAATCCTCACCCGCCCGGTTGGTATTACTGGATGTTGGGCCAGGCCCAATATGCCATGGGCGACTACGAATCCGCGATCCAAACGCTGCGCAGGCCCGAAACCTATCGCACGACTTCACGACGCCTTCTTGCAGCAAGCCTTGCGCAACTTGGCCGTTTGGAGGAAGCGCGCTGGGAGGCGAAAATGTTCATGATAAGCAATCCGCACTTCACTATCCGGCACTGGTCGGATTCGCAGCCATTCCCAGCCGAAGACGTGCGCCGGCATATCGTGGAAGGTTATCGCATGGCGGGGCTGCCAGAATGACTGTCATTGGTTATACCTTCGGCCTGCTGTCGACAGGCGTCCCAAGGCTGCCGCAGCAGCGAATATTTTGGTCTTCTGACGGAACGAAATTCGCCATATCGTGCGTTTGTTTCGCCTCATGGTGTGCTTGAACATGGCCAGTGAAGACTTTCGGCACCGGATAGCGCGACGCGAGGACCTCGCCTCCATGATTGCGCTCATGGATGCAGCGATCTCCGAACTCCAGAAACCGTTTCTCGACGATGACCAGATCCGATCCAGCCGCGCAATCATGGGGCTGGACACCCAGCTTGTCGATGATGGCACCTATTTCGTCGTGGAGCACGACGGCGTCCTGGCAGGCTGCGGTGGCTGGAGCCGGCGCACGACCATGTATGGTGGTGATCAGTCACCGGGACGCAACGCGGCACTGCTTGATCCAGCCACGGACGCGGCGCGTATCAGAGCCATGTATACGCATCCGGACTTTGTCCGGCGAGGCGTCGGCCGCCTTATCCTTTCGCTGTGTGAACGTGCCGCTAAGGCTGAGGGCTTCCGCCGTGCCGATCTGGCAGCCACGATGGCAGGAGAGCCGCTCTATCGAGCCTGCGGCTACCAACCCGCCGAGAAATTCGTCGATGACCGTGGCGGCGCTCCGGTTCCGATCCTGATGATGAGCAAGACGCTCTGAGCTACGCTCAAAGGCCACTCGCTCGCGGCCGGCACTCGCTCCGGCCAGTATGGCAGGAGGAGGATGCTGGAGATTGAACCAGGCCATCTCGAACGAAACAGTACTTCGCCTGTACTTCCGCTCCATGGTCGAGTCGCGACCGACGTGGAGGTTTTCGCGAACGTCTCGAGATGGCGCACGTGGTAGGGTGGCGCGTTGAGTTTAACCGGATCAAACGACCATCCGCTTCGGGTCCGCATCAGGTCGTAGCGAGAACGACCGCAATGGTGAAGCGCCATGATTGTCAGCAAATGGCGCTCTGTGCCCATTCCCGCCGACTAATTCAAACGGCAAGTTCCGCCCATCTGGGCCACTGGCGGCAGCCAGTCTGATTGAGTTTTGACCCTAATCCTCAAACGCCGCCCTCAGCGTTTCGAACGTCGCAAACACGCCCAATGCAGCGCCCTCGGGATCCTTGGTCGGCAGCAGAGCTTCAGCTATCTGGCGGGTTATCTCAGAACCGGCTGGAGCGTTCTTTCGGCTGAGGCGACTTCAAGCCGTGACAGGAGCATTCTGGATCAGCGGGAAGTCGCGCGGCGGTCTCCAGCGCGACCCGCGAGGCTGTCATGGAGAGACTGGGCAGCACGTCCTCCTGCAGCAATTTCTGGCGATTACGATCCATATAGTCGTTGAAGCCCGCCGTCACGAACGCGCAAGGCACGAAACACGCGCCGATCTCGCGCGACAAGGTCGCCTCAGGGGCGATGGAATGGTTGAGTACATCCGCCCCCATGCCCCGATATGCCAAGGCTTCGGCAGGTGTTGTCAGCCGGGGCCCATAACAATGGGCAGCCACCAACTGCTGTTCGATGCCATAAACGCGGCATTCGGCTGGCCAATGACGGCGGGCCGTTTCGACCAGAACCGCCGCACATCTTGGACACACGATTTGCTTGCCCGAACAGTCAAAGCTCTGACGGTCAGGAAGCAGTGAAAACGGGGTCTGCGTCAGTTCAATGATATCGGCGGTCACCACCATGTCGCCCGGCTGGATCGCCTTGTTGACGGCGCCTACAGTCGAGCAGGCGAGAACTTGCCGTACACCCGCCCGCATCAATACCCAGAACGCGCGGCGATGGCAGGAATGGTCGATACGGTCGCGGGGATTGCCGTGCGAATACATGCACAGCGCGCGTTTTGCTCTCCCTTCGGCTGTGATCGACGCATCGAACTCGAGCAGCTTCCAGTTGTCGGTGCGACCGAAAGGTGTTTCAAAACTCATGTCGCGCCGCAAGGTGCGCACACCATCGAATTCGACATCTTCCGGGAAGGCAAGCCCCCAGTTTGCCGACCCGGTGATGATGGCCAACCCTACCTGAGGGATGTCCGTCGAATGATCCGTCAGATCGTCGGCTGCATGGTAATTGGTGGGCATGTTTCCAGTCTCGGTCAGGATTTTTGGCGAAGGGTCACAATCAGGACCACGGCCACGACGATGACGGTCCACAATGTCGAGATCGCCGCAATGGTCGGATCGATCTGATCGCGCAGCGACAGGAACATAAGCTTCGGCATCGTGCTATTGCGACCACTTGCGATGAAGATCGAAATCACAGACTCGTCGAGCGAAGTCAGGAACGCCATCAATGTCGCTGACAGCAAGCTGATCCGAAGTTGCGGAACGATGATTCCGCCAATGGACCTGGCCCAGTTTGCACCGAGGCTGCGCGCCGCCTGAACCTGGTTCCAGTCAAAGCGGGCGAGAGCGGGTAGCAACACAATGCAGGCGACCGGAACGGCCAGCACCACATGTCCGACCAGCACACCGAATAGCGTTCCGATCAGATGTTGTGCGGCCAACACAAAGAAGAGACCGATCGCAAGCAGGATACCTGGGGTGATCGAGGGGGTCAGCAGGACGCTCTGGATGGCCGCAGCGGTCTTTCCGCCCAGCCGATTCATTGAAATGCAGGCGAGCAGCGCGAAAGGCACCGCGATCAACGCCGTCAACGTCCCGAGGATCAAACTCGTTCTGAGCGCGGCCATCCACGTTGCCGAGCCGAAGAAGTTCTCGTACCAGCGCAACGAGTAGGCGTGCGGCGGAAACTCGAGGAGATTCGACGCCGAAAAGGAAAGCGGCACCACCACGAGCGTCGGCAGCATCAGAAATGCCATGACAAGAGCGGCAAAGCTCCAGAGCAAAATGCGGGCGAGCCTGTTTTGCGGATAGGCTTCAAGCATGGGAGGCTTCCACGGTGTTCTGGGCCACCAGACGGCGTGCCGCCAGCAACATCACACCGATCAGCGCCATAAGAACGAGGAGCAGAATGCCCAGGACGCTTGCCGACCCCCAGTCCTGAAAGGTCGATAGTGTACGCTCGATCCGGGTAGAGAGCGGATTTACCTTGCCGCCGCCAAGCACCGCCGGCGTGATGAAAAAACCTATGGCGTAGATGAGGACGATGATCGAACCCGAGAAGATGCCGCCCGCCGAAAGCGGCATAATGACTGTGCGGATGACCTGCCTGAGAGTGGCTCCCATGCTCGCAGCCGCGCGAATGAGATTTGGGTCGATATCGCGCATCGCAGCATAAACAGGCAGCAGAAAAAGTGGCAGCATGTAGTGCACCATGCCGATGAGCGTTCCCGTGAAGTTGTAGACCAGCGGCAATGGCTCCGCCGTCAGGCCTGAACCGGTCAAAGCCGCGTTGATCAGGCCGTCGCGCCGCAAGAGCACGAGCCAACCATAGGTACGCACCAGAATAGAGGTCCACAGCGGCAGCATGACGAACGCCATGAGCACGTTGGCCAGCCTTGGTCTGACGCTGGCCAGCGCCAGCGCCAGAGGAGTGCCGAGGAGAATGCAGCCCGCCAGCGTACCCAAGGACAGTTCGAGGGTCGTGACGAGCGCCGACCACGTCAGTCCGCTCGAAAGGACCTTCTCGTAGTTGCCGACGGTGTACTCACCCCCGGTGGTCAGGAAGGATTGCCGGATGATCCAAAGGATGGGCAGTATCGCCGCCAGTCCAACGATGAACAGCGCCGGGAGCGAAAGTGAAAGAAAAAACCGCCGCTCGCGCCGCGCATCCGCCGCGAGCGCCGGGTCCCGGACGACGATCACGCCATCGCTCCCGGTATCGCGTGAACCTTCGCTGCTGGTGCATATGCGGTCATCCGCTGACCGGCGGCAAGCTCGGCGCAGCCGCCGGCCAGCGCTGCCGGAATGCAGACAAGAACCTCTTGCCCGCCGTCAAGCGCCAGCGTCAAAAGCCAGTTCTCGCCGCGGAACGCTTTGGCGCGCAGTATTCCTTCGAGAGCCACTCCGTCTCCCCCGACGAGCTTCGCATCAAGATGGAAGCTTTCGGCGCGGATCATCAGAGTTTCGCGTGATGCTTCGGCGCCGTCGATTCTGCGCGCTGAGCCCGGGGCCACAATGTTGGCCTCGCCCATGAACTCCGCGACGAAGCGGGTCGATGGACGATCATAAATCCGCTGCGGCGTATCTATCTGCTGGATGCGGCCAGAATTCATCACCGCAATCCGGTCAGACATAATCAGCGCTTCGCGCTGGTCGTGGGTTACATAGATTGTGGTGATCCGTAGATGATCATGCAGACGCCGGATCTCATACTGCATGCTCTCGCGCAGGTTCTTGTCGAGCGCCGACAGCGGCTCGTCCATCAACATCACGCGCGGTTCGAAGACGATAGCCCGCGCCAATGCCACCCGTTGACGTTGGCCGCCGGATAGTGCGGCAATATTGCGCTCCGCCAGACCATCCAGCTTCACGCGGGCCAAGGTATCAAGCGCCCGCTGACGCGCCTCCGCTCTCGGTACCTTGCGCAGCACCAGCGGATACGCGACGTTCGCCATGACATTCATGTGGGGAAACAAGGCGTAATTCTGGAATACTATGCCGATGTCTCGTTTGTTGGGCGGCAGGCGGGTGATGTCTCGATCGCCCAAGAAAAGTTTACCGGAATCCGGCCGGACAAAACCGGCCAGAGCCATGAGTAACGTGGTCTTGCCCGATCCCGATGGCCCTAGCAGCGTGAGGAATTCGCCAGCCTGGATGTCGAGCGAAACATCATCCAGTGCGACGTAGGACCCATAAGCCTTGTGCACGCTTTCGATGGTGATCGCGAGCGACTTCATCATGTGCTCCAGCCTTGAAGCGCGTCGCGTTCGACTGGCTTCACGCGACGCGCTTTAGGTTCTTGTTTTCATGCATGTCGTTGTCGCGCGCTGCACATTTTTGCGCGACATGCGTTAGAGCTGAGAGTCAGCGGGCCATCATTTCATCGAAGGCTCTTTGGGCAGCCTCGCCATTCTTGACCCACCATTC
The DNA here is from genome assembly GCF_040321085.1 of Mesorhizobium sp. M0522. Taxonomy (NCBI): domain Bacteria; kingdom Pseudomonadati; phylum Pseudomonadota; class Alphaproteobacteria; order Hyphomicrobiales; family Phyllobacteriaceae; genus Mesorhizobium; species Mesorhizobium sp. M0522. Next base: position 7,835 of record NZ_JAMYQW010000018.1, on the reverse strand, counting down.
TGAATTGGAAAACACCGAAGTGCCAGCATTTTCAGGCGCGGTCGCAAGGGTCTTCAGACGGTCCTCGGGAATAAGGCCACCCTCATATGCCGCAGGATTGACTGGGCCGTAGGCAATGAAATCGGTCAGCTTCGCAACCCGCGCGGGCTGCGTCATCGCTGCGATGAGCTTCATCGCGGCTTCCTTGTTCGGCGCTCCCTTCGGCACCCCAAGGCAGTCCGTGCCGATGACCGAACCCTTGAACGTGTAGTCAGCCGCGCCGCCATCTGCTTTCACGGTCTGGGCGCGTCCGTTCCAGGTAATGACCAAATCCGCTTCACCGTCTTTCAGCAACTGCGCGGACTGAGCGCCCGAGGTCCACCACACGGCGACATCTGGTTTGATCGCTTCAAGCCGCTTGATGGCGCGCTCTAGCCCTTCCGGCGTGCTGAGCACGGAATAGACGTCCGCCGGTGCCACGCCATCGGAGAGCAGCGCGATCTCGATCGAGTCTTGCGCATTGGCGCGCAACGCGCGACGGCCAGAAAATTTGGCAACATCCCAGAATTCCGCCCATGTCTTCGGCGGGTTCTCGCCATAGGTCTTGGTGTTCCACGACATGACGGTGCCATAGGAGTCAAACGGATAGCAGTAGTCGGACTTCGCACCCTCCGGGACGGATTTCGGATCGATGATCTTGTAGTCGAGTGGCTCCAGCAGCGATTGTGCGGCGGCCTGTGCACCTTCCGGTGAGCCCAGGTGAATGACGTCGGTCGTGACCGCACCCGAGGTGACCTGCATCTTCAAGGCGGCCAGGCCGTCGCTTAGGGTCTCCTCGCGGACATCATAGCCAAGCTCTTTTGCAGCAGGGCCCCACATGGCTTCCTTCATGGCGTTACCATAATCCCCACCTGCCGTCGTGATGGTGACTGTTTGCGCATGAACGGGCAGGGCAGCCGAGATTGCGAATGCTGTTAAGGAAATGCGTAGCCAGGACATAGGTTCTCCTCCCCAACTTTATCAAACATCGCTCAAAAGAGCCATTATTTTGTAATCGTAACGTTACGATTGCATCTCAATGCGCTGGAGTCAAGCTGCTTCCTACGGGAGTTTCGATTGACCGGGATGTCGAATTCGGTAACGTTATGGCGGTCAGCAAATCAGCCGGCGCTTTCGCAAATGAAGTCGGGCGAACAATGGCCAATCTAAAGCAGATCGCCGCGGAACTTTCCCTGTCGGTGACCACGGTTTCCCGCGCTCTGAAAGATGGACCGGAAGTGCAGCCCTCGACCATAGCCCGCGTCAAGGAGGCGGCTAAGCGGGTCGGCTACTTACCAAATCATCATGGTCGCGCGCTCAAAACCGGTCGAACGCAGACGCTGACGGCCGTACTCCCGATGGAAACACGAGACCATCTGTCCGATCTGTTGAAGCTTCCTTTAATCGAAGGCATGACGCTGGCGGCGCGGCAAGCCGGTTATAGTCTGTCCATCTATTCCACCACTCCCGACGACGATCCCGTTGAGAGTGTGCAGCGGCAGCTTCAGGCGCGCAGCGCAGACGGCCTGGTCATCACGCGCCTGGTGTCGGCTGATCCGCGCGTCAAGCTGCTGCTGGATAAACGCATGCCGTTCGTCGCGTTTGGAAGAACCGACATGGATATCGCGTATCCTTATGTCGATGTCGACAATGAACAGATTGCCTACGAGGCGACCCGGCGGCTCATGGATAAGGGCTGTCGACGCATTGCGCTGCAACTTCTCGTTCCGGAGGACCAGGCGAGTGCCATGCGTCTTTCCGGGTATGGAAGGGCAATGGCCGAGGCTGGTATTCCGATCGACCAATCGTTGATCGGTCATGGCATGTTCACCATGGAATCGAGCGCAGGCTGGTTCGATCGCTTGCTGGCGTCATCAGATCCGCCAACGGGCTTGGCGTGCGCCAACGAACTGGGCCTTCTGGGAGCGTTGCACGCTCTCGGCAAGCGGGGTCTTACACCAGGCCGCGACGTCCACATCGTCACCCGTGACAGCACGCGGCTGGCACGCTTCCTGCCGGCAAAGATCGGAGTTCATTCCGTGGATATGGCGGGTGTTGGACGCAAACTTATCGAAGTCCTGGAGAGCCGGATCATCAATCCGCTTGGGCCGGTGGAGACAGTCTTGGTGCAAGGTAGATTCGAGCCGGCCGAATAATCCGGGCTGCCCTCAGGGGGCCACCTCGTCTTGAACCGGCCGGATCAGCGCCTTTGCGGCAACTGCTCCCGCCGCAAGGATACGATCCGACAATTCCGTCCCTTCCACGGCGCGCGCGAGTTGAAGCGCGCCGATGAGCGTTGCAAACATGCCCAACGCAGCGCCCTCGGGATCGTTCGTCTGCGGCAGAGCTTCAGCTATCTGGCGCACCAGGGATTGAGCGCGCTCGGCATAGAGGGCTCGCGTTTCAGGCGGCTGCCGCGCGATTTCCGGCAACAACGCGGCCGAAGCACAGCCCTTTCCAGGATTGTCCCGGTGCTCGGCCGACAGATATGCCTCTATAGCCATTTCCGGGCCGCCGGCGTCCAACGCTTCCTGCACTTGATGCGACTGCGCGTCCAAGGCCGCCGCCACGCTTTCACGGACGAGCTCCGCCTTCGACTGGAAGTGCGGATAGAAGGCGCCGTTCGTCAGCCCGGCGTCGCTCATGATGGTTGCCAGCCCGGACGCCGCGATGCCGTCAGATCGAAAACGTTCGGCGGCGACCTCCATGATCCGGCTGCGTGACGCGTCTTTTCGGCCCTTTTCGTAGCGCATGGTCTTTCTTTCCTGTCCTGCTATTGCATTATGCTCATAACCTGATATTACGACCATAATTCAATTCGTGGAAATAAGCTAGACCTCTCGAACCTGGAACATCAAAAATGAATGGGAATTCTGAAAAGACCGCAATCGTGACCGGAGCCTCCTCGGGCATCGGCCGCGCCAGCGCCGAGGCCTTGGCGCGGGCGGGTTTCACTGTCTTCGGGACAAGTCGCCGCAAGACCAGTAATGGTCCGGGCGGAGTGACCATGCTGGCATGCGACGTGACCGATGATGCGGCCGTCAATGCGCTCGTTGCCAACGTGCTCGCGCAGACCGGCCGGATCGATCTCCTGGTCAACAATGCCGGTGTCGGTCTGCTAGGAGGCGCCGAGGAATCCTCGGTCGCACAGGTACAAGCCCTATTCGACGTCAATCTGTTCGGCGTCATGCGGATGACCAATGCGGTGTTGCCGTCGATGCGGCGGCGCGGCGACGGGCGCATCATCAATATCGGCTCGATTCTGGGACTGGTACCCGCGCCATACTCAGCTCATTACTCGGCGGTCAAGCACGCGCTCGAAGGCTATTCGGAATCGCTCGACCACGAGGTGCGCGCCTTCAACGTCCGCGTTTCCGTCATCGAGCCGGCATTCGTCCGCACCGTCTTCGACCAGAACGGCATCGAGCCGGATTCGCTGTTGAAGGAATACGATCGGGCTCGAGCCGGGCTCAAGGCGCTGCTGGGCGATGTGATGCCCAAGGCCGATCGGCCGGAAGTGGTGGCGGATGTGGTTGTCAAGGCAGCGACCGATGCCCGTCCGCGGCGGCGCTATACCGCTGGCAAGGCAGCGCGCCAGGTCAGCCTGCTGCGCCGCTTTGCCCCCGCGGGGATTTTCGACAAGAGCCTGCGCAAGCAGTTCCGACTGCCGGTCTGAATAACGGCGAGGCAGAGGATCTCGCCGGGCGTATCCCGGGGGCGCATCTGGTCATCTATCCGGATGCCGGGCATGGCGGGATATTTCAGAACTACGCCGATTTTGTTCCGAAGGCGCTGTCCTTCCTCGAGGCTGAGGCCTTGCCGCAGGGCGGCCATGCAGCTGAAAACGTTCGGCTTGTTTCGTCCCCGAACAGCAACAGACATTCTTAGAAAGTAACTGCCATGAAGGGATTCGTTGTCGATAAGTATAATAAAAAGGGCACCCTGCGGCTGGCCGAAATGCCGGAGCCGGAGCTCCAGGAAAGCGATGTCTTGGTCGAGGTCCATGCCGCAGGGGTGAACTTGCTCGATTCCAAGGTCAAAACCGGAGAATTCAAGCTCATCTTGCCCTACCGCCGGCCCTTCATCCTGGGCCACGACGTGGCTGGGAAGGTTATCCGCGTGGGATCGAAAGTCAGCAAGTTCAAGGCCGGCGACGAGGTCTATGCGCGGCCGCGCGATGGCCGGATTGGGACATTCGCCGAATTCATTGCCGTGAATGAGGCCGACGTAGCCTTGAAGCCCGAGAATCTCAGTATGGAAGAGGCGGCGTCGATTCCCCTGGTCGGTCTCACCGCCTGGCAGACGCTCATCGAACGGGCAAACCTGAAGAAGGGACAGAAGGTCTTCATTCAGGCTGGTTCCGGCGGCGTCGGGACATTTGCTATTCAGTTAGCCAAGCACCTCGGCGCGACCGTTGCGACAACCGCGAGCGCGGCGAGTGCCGATCTGGTCAAAAGTCTCGGCGCCGATGTCGTCGTCGACTACAGGAAAGACGACTTCGGGAAAGTTCTGTCGGGCTACGATGTCGTCTTGAACAGCCAGGACGCCAAGACACTGGAAGAATCCCTGAGCGTGCTGAAACCGGGTGGCAAGCTCATCTCCATCTCCGGTCCACCGGATCCCGAATTTGCCAGGGAAAAGGGACTGAACTTGATGCTGAGGCTGGTGCTGCGCTTCCTGAGTCGCGGAATTCGGGCCAAAGCCAGGCGCCGTGGCGTGCAGTTTTCGTTCCTTTTCATGTGGGCGCAGGGCGATCAGCTGAGCAAAATCACCGCTCTCATCGACGCCGGCGCGATCCGCCCGGTTGTGGATCGGGTCTTTCCATTCGAAGCGACCAATGACGCCCTGGCCTATGTCGAAACAGGACGCGCCAAGGGCAAGGTCGTCATCAAGGTCAGATAGCAGTTGCCTCGAACGCAGCCTTGAGCGTCTCGAACGGCGCCAGGGCGCCGCGCACCTGCACGACGGCGGCGGCGACGCGATGGGCGCGCAGCACCGCCTCTGCCGGGGAATGGCTGGCAAGGCGAGCGGCGAGATAGGCGCCGTTGAAGGAGTCGCCGGCGCCGGTGGTGTCGACCGGGGTGGCGACGTGTACCGCCGGCACCGATTGCAAGGTTCCGTTTTGCGCGATCAGCGCCGGTTCCTCGCCGTTCTTGACGACGACTTCGCCGACCAGCTTTCGCAGCCGTTCAGCTGTTTTCTGCGGTGTCGTATCACCAAACAGCATCTGCTCGTCGGGAAAGGTCGGGAGCGCGATGTCGGCGACGGCGAGCGCCTCGAGGATCGCGGCCTGCGCTTCCTCGCTTTGGCGCCATAGCCGCGGCCGGTAATTGGGGTCGAAGGCAATCAGCGAGCCGGCCGCGCGCGCCTTGGCCACGGCCATCAGCAGCACCGTGCGTGCGTCGTCGTCGAGGATTGCCAAAGTGATTCCGGAAAAATAAACAAGCGCCTGGTTTTCAAGGCTTTTCTGCAAAGCGGCTGGGTCCGAAGCCAACTGCCTTGCGGCCGCATCGGCCCGCCAATAGGTGAAAGAACGTTCGGCGCCGGTCAGCGTGATCGCATAGAGGCCGGGGCGGGCGCCCGCTATCACCGGGCTGGCGCCGATGCCGATGCCGTTCTCGGCCAGGAACTTGATCTGGTCGCGTGAGAACGGGTCGTCGCCGAAGGCCGACACATAGGTCGCCGGCCGCTCGCCGCTCAAGGCATGCAGCGCCCATAAAGTGTTGAACGTGTCGCCGGCAAAGCCCATGCGCCAGTTCGGCCCGGCCTGGCCCGAAAGCTCGAGCATGCACTCGCCGATCGAGGCGATGCCGTTTCCTGCCATGAAGTACTCCTCCATCCGTGCAATTGCGGTGCTGTAGCTTTTTGCTGCCGGCAGCGCCATGCTTGGCGACGGCGGATTCTTGCACTGGGCGCGATTTCCCACAGGGGCGTGGGACGCGATCTGCCCAGCGAAACGTTATCCGCAGAACAGGAATGGGTTTGGCATCGTTATGGCGTTATCTTCTTGGAGGCCTCGGCCTGGCTGCCTTGCTCGCCGGCGTGCTGGCAATCGTCTATCTGACGGCGCCGCGTGCGCCGCAACCAAGCTCGGATGTCGGCCGTTCCAAGACGACGGCGAACAAGCTGTTCGCGGCGACTTTCGAGCCCGAGAAAGGCGTCATCCGGCAGGGCGAACTGGAATCCTGGCTGCTCACGCTCAAAACCGTCGAGGGTGCGCCGGTGGAAGGTGCTGCGATAACGATTTCCGGCGGCATGCCGCAGCACAAGCACGGTCTGCCGACCAGCCCGCAGGCGACCGATTACCTCGGCGCGGGGCGCTATCGCATCGACGGCGTCAAATTCACGATGAGCGGGTGGTGGCAATTGCATTTTGCCATCTCCGCTGCGGCCGGTTCGGACACTATCATCTTCAACGTGGTGCTGTGAGCCATAGATGAGCCGGTTTTCCAGTCTTCTCGCGTTGGTGATGGTGGCGGTGCTCGCCGGCTGCGGCAGACCGGAGTTTTCCGACGCCGAGAAGCAGACCATCGCCTCATTGGCGCTGTCGAGGCTGCCGCCGCTGAAGCCCGACACGACGAATCGCTTTGCCGACGTGCCGGCCGCCGCGGCACTCGGCTCGACGCTGTTCTTCGACACCGGGATGAGCGGCGGCGGCACGGTATCCTGCTCGACCTGCCACAAGATCGACCGCCAATTCCAGGACGACCTGCCGCAAGCGGTCGGCGTCGGCCGCACCAACCGGCGGACCATGCCGCTGGCCGGCGTCGCGCATGATCCCTGGTTCTTCTGGGACGGGCGGCGCGACAGCCTGTGGGCGCAAGCGCTGACACCGCTCGAAAATCCGCTGGAGCAGGCCGGCAACCGCGCCGCCTTCACGCATTACATCAAGGCCCGCTTCGGCGAGCGCTACGAGCGCATCTTCGGGCCGCTGCCGGACCTTTCGGGCGTGCCGGCCAATGCCAGCCCGCTCGGCACCGATGCCGAGAGGGCGGCCTGGAACGCCATGCCGGGGGCGCAAGCCGAGGAGGTCAATCGCGTCTTTGCCAATATCGGCAAGGCGATCGCCGCCTTCGAGCGCTCGATCGCGCCGCCGCAGACACGCTTCGACCGCTTTGCCCTCGACCTGGCTGCGGGCGCCGAGCCGAAAGGCGACGCCGCCTTTTCGTCGGAGGAAATCCTCGGCCTGAAATTGTTCATCGGCAAGGCCAATTGCGTGACCTGCCACAACGGCCCGCGTTTTACCGACGGCAGCTTCCACAACACCGGCGTGCCGCCGGTCGCGGGCCTGCCGCCGGATCGCGGCCGCGTCGAGGCGGTGGCGCAGGTCGAGGCCGATCCGTTCAACTGTTTCGGCGCCTTTCGCGACGGCGATGCCAGCGCCTGCCGCGAGTTGCGCTTCATGGTCAAGACCGGGCCGGAACTCGTCCGCGCCTACAAGACGCCGTCGCTGCGCGGTGGCGCCACCCGTCCGCCCTACATGCATGCCGGGCAGTTTTCCTCGCTGGACGAGGTGGTGGCGCATTATTCGAAGGCGCCGGCAACTGTCGAGGGTGTGTCGGAGGTCCACCCGCTGCAGCTTTCGGATCGCGATCGCGCGGCGCTGGTGGCGTTTTTGAAGACGCTGGCGGAGTGAGGTTGGCGGGGTAGCGATCCTTCGCGCCCCCCTCTGTCCTGCCGGACATCTCCCCCTCTAGTGGGGAGATTGGCAGCTTCGGCGCGCCGTTCACTCCTGCGACGTTTAGAGATTGGCGAAAGCGGCAGTGACAACCGATCTCCCCCCTGGAGGGGGGAGATGGCCGGCAGGCCCTGGGGAT
>NZ_JAMYQW010000017.1:0-125486 GCF_040321085.1 Mesorhizobium sp. M0522 | reverse complement strand
CGGCGGAAAAGATCCGGCCCGGCCCTGGTTGGGCCGGCGGCCCCGCCCCCCCACCGCCGCCCCCGCCCCCTCCGCCCGCCAGCGCCCCCGCCACCCCCCCCCGCTCGGCACGCCGCACGCCGGACGGCTGGCTCGGCAGCGGTACGGCGGCTAGGCTGGAACGGACAAAACCTTCGAACAGGATGGGCGCAGCCGAGATATAGCCGGACAGGCCGGGCACCGCGCCGGCGTCGGGGCGGCCGACCCAGACGCCGAGCACGTAGCGGCCGTCGAAGCCGACCGACCAGGCGTCGCGATAGCCGTAGGAGGTGCCGGTCTTGTAGGCGATGCCGCGTTGGGCGGCACCCTGGGGAGGCTTGACGCCCGACAGGATGTCGGTGATCTGCCAGGTCGCCTGCCCGTCGAGGATGGTGGTGGTCGAGCGTTCGGCATTCGCCGGCTCGGTGCCGTCATGCAGCGTGTGTGCCTTGCCGCCATTGGCAAGGCCGGCATAGAGTTGGACCAGGTCGCGCAGGGTCACCCCGACGCCGCCGAGGCCGATCGCCAGGCCGGGCGCTTCGTTGACGGGCAGGATAGGGGTCACATCGGCCTGGCGAAAGCGTGCCATCAGCCGGGCCGGGCCGACCGCGTCGAGCACGCGGATCGCCGGCACGTTGAGCGACAATTGCAGCGCCTGCCTGATGCTGACATCGCCCTGATAGCCCATGTCGAAGTTCTTCGGCCGATACCCGGAGAAATCGGCTGGGCTGTCCTCGATCAGCATCTCCTGCGCCACCAGGCCTTGTTCGAAGGCGAGGCCATAGATGAACGGCTTCAGCGTCGAGCCAGGCGAACGAACGACTTTGGTCATGTCGATCCAGCCCGAACGGCTGGCATCGAAGAAATCGGCAGAGCCGACCTCACCAAGAATATCGCCGGTACGGGCATCGGCCAGTACCATGGCCACCGAGAGGCGAGGGCCGAGCCTGGCGGCCGCATCCTTGGCCACCTGCTCCAGCCCTTCCTGGACACTCTTGCGGATCGTCAGTTGCAGCTTCTGGCCGGGAATGGCCTTGGACAGCATCGTATAGGCCGCATGGGCAGCGAGCGCCGGCAAGGTCCGCCGGAGCCCCGACACATCGTCGAGCGCGGCACGCGCGGCCTCACGTTCGCCGAGCAGGCCCGCCGAGACCATGCGGGTCAGCACGCGGTCGCGGGCGGCATGGGCGACGTCGAGGTTGCGGTCAGGGCGCCGCTTTTCCGGCAATTGCGGCAAAGCGACGAGCAGGGCCGCCTCCGAGACCGTCAGCCGTTTCGGCTCCTTGCCGAAATAGGCAAGCGAAGCCGCGCGCACACCTTCGAGATTGCCGCCATAGGGCGCCAGCGTCAGATAGCGTTCGAGGATCTCGCGCTTGGAAAGCCGCCGTTCGATCTGGAGGGCGCGCAGCATCTGCTTGATCTTCGAGCCGAGGCTGCGGCTGTCGCGCGGTTCGATCAACCGGGCGAGTTGCATCGGCAGCGTCGAGCCACCGGACACGATATGGCCGCTGGTCGCGAACTGGCCGGCGGCACGCGCCAGTGCCAGCACGTCGACGCCTTGATGATCCCAGAAACGCTTGTCCTCATAGGTGACCAGCATGTCGACGAACTGCTTGTCGACCTGGTCCAAGCTGGTAGCGAGCCGCCAGTAGCCATCCGGCGTAGCGAAGGCGCGCAGCAGCTGGCCGTCGCGGTCCTGCACTTCGGTTGATACCGTCAGCTCCGCCGGCAGCGGCGGCGGAAAGGCGCGGTCGAGCTGCCAGAGGGTGGCAGCGGAGAGGGCGAGGAAGCCAGTGACGGAGATGCCCGTGATGGCTGAACGGCGGAGGAATTTTTTGGAGAGCACGGCGCTGCCCTTCTTCCTTCTCCCCTTGTGGGAGAAGGTGGATTGGCGCGCAGCGCCAAGACGGTTGAGGGGTGCTGGCCAGAGCGCTATTGGTGCCAAGCTGGAACACCCCTCATCCGACCTCGCTTCGCGAGGCCACCTTCTCCCACAAGGGGAGAAGGGAGAGCCGGCCGCGACCTCGGCTCCCTTTCTGCATCGCTGAAGATTGGCAAAATCCTTTGCGAAGGCGCCATCGCCATGTTCCTGTTCGCCATCTTTGCCTACGGCGCCTTGACCTCCATCATGCCGGTGGCGGTGCGGGCCGAATATTGCGGCCGGTACATGTCCTCGATCGTTGCCGCCGGGTGGGCGTAGGTGCCCGGCGTCACCGCGCGCACGACGTAGGCGAGTGTGATGTTGCGGTCGCCGTCGCCGTCGTTGGGATTGAACGCCGCGACGAAACGGTCGTCGCGGAATTCGAGATGGGCGGCATCGGTCTGCGCCAGCCAGGAGAAGTTCGTCAATTGGGCGCTGGAGACCAGGCCCGGATTGTCGATCTCGAAGCCGGCCGGCAACAGGTCGGTGATCAGCAGTCGCGAAGGCCAGGTGTTCTGCTCGTAAACCTTGAGCACGACGACATAGCGTTCGTTCTGCTTGACCTCCGTCACGTTGGCCTCTGTGCCGTCTAGCTTGTAGTAGGTACGGCTGATGGTAAAGCCGTTGCCGCCGGCCGGCAGAGGCTGGATCGGCGAAGCCACGGTGGTGACGACCGCCTGCAGCGGATTTCTGCCGGTGTTGACGATGGTCAGCGGACTGTCGGCCAGGTCGCCACCGACGATCTGGTCCGAATAGCCGCCGGCATGCGGTGCGCCGTTGACGGTCAGCGCGATCGAATCATTGCCGGCCTTCAGCGCGCGGGCCGCCAGCAGCATCCAGGACTCGTCCTGTGTGCTGGTCCACCTGGCGTCGGCGCGTTCCCTGGTCACTAGTTGGATCAGCGCCGGCACGATGGTCGGCACCGGCTTGCTTTCCGCGGCAAGCGCCAGGATCGCCGCGCCGTCGCGCAGTGGCGAGCCATAGTCGGACCGGTAATAGTCATATTCGGGCGTCGACTTGGCCAGTTGCAGCGCGGCCTGGAAGGTTGCCTCCGAGCGCTGGGTGTCACCGTAGAGCGCGAGAGACGCCGCCAATTGGGCGACGGCCATCGGGCTGGTAAAGGCTTCGAGCTGGGTGTCGGCATAATAACGCAGATCGCCGACCGAGGCCTTTTTGTTGCGGGCAAGCACATAGAGCGCATAGGCGATCTCGCTGCTGCGATCCTGGACGTCCTGATCGTAGCCGATCGCGTTCTGCAGATTGCTCAGCGCCTGGTTCATCGCCAGGGCCGGTACGTCGTACTTCTGCTCGCGCGCCCGGGTGAGGAAATCGGTGACATAGGCGTCGAGCCACAGATCGCCGGAACCCGGACCCCACAGGCCGAAGCTGCCGGCCGAGGCCTGATAGCTCAGCACCTTGTAGATAGCGTCCTGGACGCGGCCATGCAGATCGGGGTCGCTGGCCATGCCGATGCCGGAAGCCATCTCGTTGACGTAGAGAAGCGGCATGGCGCGGCTGGTGGTCTGTTCGGCGCAACCATAGGGATAGCGGTCGAGCGTCATCAGCAGCGACGGTACATCGAAGGCAGCCGCCTGCGAAACGCCGACGCTGACCGAAGCGCCATCGAGCAGGCTTGCCGCCAGCAGTTCCTTGTCGACGCGCAGCGTGCCGCCATTGCCCTTGAGGTCGACGACCATGCGGGTGGTCACCGGTAGTTGCGCCGGGCGCACCGGCACATAGAGCGTCTGCTCGACGGCGGTGCCGTCGGCATGCGCAAGCTTGATGGTGATCGAGGCATTGCCTGCGGTCTGCGCAATCAACGGCACGGTCAGCGTCTGCCGCTTGCCTTTGGCCAGCGTCAGCTTTTCAGGCAAGGCGGCACTGCGGGTAGACAGGTCGCCCGTCGTGTCGATGGTCAGCTTGTAGTCGCCAGCGGGGCCGTCGGTGTCGGCGACGTCGAGCCGCATGACGGCGGAATCGCCGGGCGCCAGGAATCGCGGCAGGCCGGCGGTGATCACCACCGGATCGCGAACGATGACGTCGGACTGGGCATGGCCGACTGCTTCCTTTGTCCAGGCGACGGCCATGACGCGCACGGTGCCGTTGAACTGCGGTATGTCGAAGTCGATCCGCGCCTTGCCGTCGGAGTCGAGCTGGACCGGGCCGGAGAAGAAGGCGACCAGCTTTTCGGTCGGCGGACTGCCTTGCGATTGCATGTTGGCGCCGTCGCCGCCGGTGCGCAGCTTACCGGTTGTGCCCAGCGAACCGTCGATCAGCCGGCCATAGATGTCGCGAACCTCGAGACCGAGCATGCGCTGGCCAAAGAACCAGTTCTCCGGATCCGGTACCTTGTAGTTGGTCAGGTTGAGGATGCCGACGTCGACGGCCGCGACCATGACATAGGCGTTGGTGCCGGGTTGCACGCCGGCTACGGCCACCGGGATCGACAGCTGCCGGCGCGGCATGGTCTTGTCCGGCGGCGCCAAGCTGACGGCAAGCTTCCGCGAGCCGGGATCGAGCTTCAGCCATTTGACGCCGATGGCGCGCGCCGGCATACGTGTCTCTCGCGCATCGCCCGGCCTGAACAGCGTTGCCGTGACGTAGGCGCCGGCACCCCAGTCGTCGCCGACCGGGATGTCGACGGTGCTGCCGCCGGCCGGCACGCTGGCGGTGACGGTCTTCAGGAGCTTGTCGGCGCCGATGGTGACGAGCAGCTCGCCGGCAAAGTGCGGCGACACTTTGAGCTTGGCCACTTCACCCGCCGCATAGGTATCCTTGTCGAGGGCGATCTCGAGGCCGTCGGGCGTTTCGGTGGTGGTGGAACTGACATACCAGCCGGCGTCGAACTCGTAGCTGGTGGCCGGGCCTTCCGGATCCGCTGTCTCGATCTCGAGCCGGTAGCGGCCCCAGTCGACCGGCAGCGACACCGTCGCCTCGCCATCGGCGCTCAGGTCGACCTGGCCGTTGGCCACCGCCTTGGTGAAGGTGACCGGCTCATAGTTCCAGGAGTTGCTCGAGCGGTACCACTGGTAGCTACGCTCGACCTTGACCAGCGACCACTGCGCGCCCATCAGCGCCTCACGCTTGCCGTCTGGGTCGACAGCGATCAGGCTGAACTTGGCCGTGCCGCCTTGCGGCACCTCGTCGTCGTCGAAATCCGGGCGGATGCCGATCATGTGGCCCTGCGGGCGGACGCCGATATTCAGCGAGCGCTCGACGGCACGGCCGCCGGTTTCACGCATCCTGACAGTGACCTTTGCATCGACCAGCTTGGTGGTGGATGGCAATTGATCGACGGAGACCGGGAAGGTCGCCTTGCCGTCCTCGCCGACCACCGGCAGGCCGGTGAAGGGCGTCACCGTCGGTTCCGCCGACTGTTCGTCGGCCAGACCGAAGGAATAGCCTTTGAAGCGGTCCCAGTCGCGGGCGGTCGACAGCGTCAATTCGCCTTCGAGCGCGAGGCCCGCGGCCGGCGCGCCGTAGAGAAAGCGGCCGTCGACGGTAATGTTGGCGGTCTCGCCCTGCGCGATCTCCTGCTTGTCGGAGGACAGGTCGAACTCGATGCGGTCCGGTACGAAGTCCTCGACCAGGAACATCTGGCTGGCGACCGCCGCCTGCTTGGGATCGGTATGGATCGCCACCGTCCAGGTGCCGCGCATGGCGTTGGGTTCCAGCGGCAGGTCGACCGCGTGACCGCCGGCCGACGCGCCGTCGCTGACGATGCGGCGGTCCTCGACGCCGTCGGGCCGCGAGAAGATGAAGGTCAGCGGCAGGTTGTCGACCGCCTTGGCGGCACTGTCGCGGGCAAGGGCCGCGACATGGACATCTTCGCCGGCGCGGTAGATGCCGCGCTCGGTCCAGGCATAGACGTCGAGCGCGCCAGGTGCCGGCCGTCCGGCGACGCCACGGTCGGACAGGTCGAAGCCGGCGCGGCCCATATCGAGGAAGACGAAATCGTCGTCGCCCTGTTTGGCCATCAGCACGGCCGGGGCCATGCCGCTGTCGCCGCGCGTCAGGCCGGGATTGAACACCGCCCGCCCTTCCGCGTCGGTGGTCGCGGTGCCGAGGATTTCATTGTTCCTGGCCAGCAGCGTCAGCTCGGCGCCGGCGATCGGCTTGGCGGTTGCAAGCGAACGGGCAAAGACGTTCAGCCCATCCTGTCCGGTATAGGTCGACAGGCCGATATCGGAGACGACGAACCATTGCGTGGCGTGCGAATCATAGTCGTCGTTGCGATCGTTGACGGCTTGTGCGGTCAGCACATAGACGCCGGGCTTGCGCTTCGGCAAAGCCTCGTCGATTGGGAAGGAGGTGGTGACTTCCTTGTTGAGGTCGTTGGCGATGTCGAGCTGGCCTTGCCAGACCGGCTCGCCCATCTGTTCGGAGATGTTCGAAATGTCGTAGCCGTCAAGCTGGCGCAGGAACTGATATCCCGACAGAAGCTGGGCCAGCGAGCGGTCGCCGATGCGGAAGAGCTTCATTTCGGCGGCATTCATATTGACGGTGACGACCGGTATGCCCCGGCGTGCGCCTGCGGGCAGGACGAAGCTGTCGCCGGTGAAGCGGGCCGAAGGCGCGCGGTCCTGCACGTAGATCGACAGAACCACCGGTGCCGCGGTGACTTCGCCAATGGCGGCCGGCAAGCCGGCGCGGAAGGTCACGTCATAATGTTGGCCGTGCTCGAGTCCTTCGACGCAGATCTGCTTGTCCTTGGCTTCGACGCCCTTGGGAGCGGCGTTGTCGACAGTAACGAACTGCGAGTAGTCGACGCCGGTCTTGACCAGTTCCTCGGAGAACTGCGCGCAGATGCGTGGCGCGCTGGTGTCGGCATCGACGGTATGATCGATGACGCGGAAGCCCTTGCGGGCCTTGAGATCCTGATAGGCGGCCCTGACTGCCGGCGAATTGACGAGAGCGAGGCTCGCCTCGTAGGCCTGCAGGGCCGGCCTGTAGAGATCGCGGCGATCAAGGCCGTCCCCGAGCAGCGCCAGCACGTCGGCGCGCGTCTTGGTGGTGCGCAGCAATTTGTAGGCGTTGAAGGCGGCGGAAGTGGCGTTCGCCGGTAGGGTCGACGGCTCCGAGCTGTTGGCGGTCGGATGGACGGCAAGCGTTTCGCGCGCCAGCTCGAGCCAGAGCTGGCCATCATCCGGCAGCACCGAAACCGCCCCTTCGTATTTGTGCATGGCCGAGCGATGGTCGCCCGTCAGCGCCGACTGTTCGGCGGCGGCCCTCAGCGCCGTCAGCCCCTCGGTCGGCTTGGTGTAGGTCGGGCCAGTGAGGTTGTTGCGGTATTGCTGGGCCTGGTCGGCCATCCAGTTGGGGAAGAAGGCGAGTTCGGGTGGCGCGCCGATGTCGGGATCGCCATCGATGTTGACGACCTTGCCGGCGACGGCGCCACCGAAGGGTTTCAACGAATTGTAATCGGATTTAAGGAAGCACCATTTGGCCTTGAGGTTGTAGGTGAAGGCGCGGCAGGCCGGGTCGCCGAGGCAGGTGGTCTTGCACTGGTCGAGGCTGACATTCTGGTCGGATCTGAGATCGAAACCGAAATAGTCGGAATTGTCCGATGTCACCACCCGCCGGGCTTCGGCCGCTTGCGCGACACCGCTCCAGGCAAAAAAGAGAAGGAAAAGAATCGATAGACCACGAGCCGCGCGCATTGCCATAAACCCCTCCAGACAAGTGCTTACGTCCAGAAATCTTCAAGCTTCAGTCGCGCTTGTCAACATCGGGACGCGGCAGGATCCGCCTGCCAACGGTTTGCTTTCCGGCCGGTGACCGGTAGTAGCTCCATAGGACAGGGGATCACGCTTTCTTGCGGCGACGCAGAAGGTGTGAGTTCCAAGCCCTGTCTATTTCAGCAATTGGATTGTGGCCCCTTTACGAGTGCTTCAGAACTTCATTCCAATTTTAGGTTTGCGAGCTAGGCTAGGAGCGTAATGCCGGCGTATGAAAGGCAGATGTCGGGAGGAACCGCGCCACGGCGCGCGCTTTCGCGCGCCCTGCTTTTCGCATTGTTGTGCTCTACGGCACTTGTTGCCGAAACCGGAAGTGCGGCAGCCTTCGAGATTTTCGGCATCAAGCTGTGGGGATCCAAAGACGAAGATGCCGATATCGTCGACCCGCTGCGCTATGCGGTGACGATCGAGGCGCCGGACGCCGACAAGGATCTCGCCGAGAAGCTCGAAAACGCCTCGGCGCTGAAGGCCGACGAGGAACACCCGGTATCCGGTTCTCTCGGCCTGCTGGCCAAGGCGCGCAGTGACCGTGAGCAACTTGTTGCCGCACTCTACACTGACGCCCGCTACGAGGGTGTCGTCACCATCACTATTCAGGGCAAGCCGCTCGACGATCTGCCGCCCGATGCCGAGTTTTCGGGTCCGCAGCCGATACCGGTGGTGATACGCATAGCAGCCGGGCCGAAATTCACGCTTGGCAACATCAGACTGGAAGGCGATGCGGCGGGGCTGGCAAGTGCCGATTTCGGCCTGATCGCCGGCGGTGACGCCAGTTCGGGCGCCGTGCTCAAGGCCGAGGCGGCGATCGTGCGGGCACTCAAGCAAGAAGGCAGGCCGCTGGCCAAGGTGACGGGCCGCGAGATCGTCGCCGAGCACGCCGGTTCGACGCTCGACGTGACGCTTGCCGTCGCGGCCGGCCCGGTCGCCGGCTATGGCGACACCACTGTCGAGGGCACCGAAAAGGTCGACCGCGACTTCACCGAATATATGACCGGCCTGAAGCGCGGCCGCCAGTATTCGCCCGATGAGATCGACGACGCGCGCGACCGGCTGCTTGGGCTCGAGGTCTTCAACAGCGTGACGGTGAAGGAAGCCGACGCGCTCGACGCCGAGGGCAACATCCCGATCGGTGTCGAGGTCAGCGAGCGCAAGCCACGCTATTTCGGCATTGGCGGCAGCTTCTCAAACACCGAGGGGCTGGGCCTCGAAGGCTATTGGGGGCACCGCAATCTGTTTGGCCGCGCCGAAAAGCTGCGCATCGACGGCAAGATCAGCGGCATCGGCAGCAACGACTTGACCCAGCTCAATTACAATGCCGGCGTCATGTTCGAAAAGCCGGGCGTGGTCGGGCCGGCGTCGAAGTTCATTGCCAGCGTCAATACCGTGCTGGAGCACCCCGACGCCTACGACCATTTCTCGGTCAAGGGCAGCACCGGCCTATCCTACGAACTCGACAAGAAGCAGACGGTTTCCGCGCAAGTCGCGCTGGATTATTCGAGGATCCACGACGCTTTCGGCAAGCACACCTATCTGATCGCCAGCATTCCACTGCAATATGTCTACGACAATCGCGACAGCAAGCTCAATCCGACCCGGGGCTTCAGGGTGCTGGCCTATGGCGAGCCGAGCTACGACATTTTGAGCGGGGCTGCGTTTGTCAAGCTGAAGGGCGAGGGGTCGGCCTACCAGTCACTCGATTCGGCCTCGAAATTCGTTTTCGCCGAACGTGTCGCCATCGGCTCTATCATCGGCGCCAGTCTTCAAGATGTTCCGGCAGATCGACGCTTCTACTCAGGCGGCGGCGGTTCGGTGCGCGGCTATGCCTATCAAGGCATCGGCCCGAAGGACAGCAATGGAGAGCCGATCGGCGGGCTTTCGTTCTTCGAGACCTCGGTCGAGATGCGCATCGCCGTCACCGACAAGATCGGCGTCGTGCCGTTCGTCGATGCCGGCACGGTGTCGACCAGGCAGGTCCCCGATTTTTCGGACATGAAGGTCGGCGCGGGTGTAGGCTTGCGCTATCTGACGGCGTTCGGGCCGCTGCGCGTCGACGCGGCGGTGCCGCTCAATCGCGGCCCCGACGATCCTCATTTCGGCATTTATGCCGGCATCGGCCAGGCATTCTGATGGCAATATTCAGGCGCATCCTCCGTATCCTTTTCTACACGCTGCTCATCGTCGTGGCAGCGGCGGTGGGGGCGCTCGTCGTGCTGACCAAAACCGAGCGCGGCCGCGAAAACCTTGCCGGCATCATCTCGACCATGGCCTCGACCGGTGATCGCAAGGTCACTGTCGTCGGCATCGACGGTATCTGGTCGGGCGCGCTGAGGGTCGATCATGTCGTTCTGGAGGATCGCGAAGGCGCCTGGATGGTGGCGCGCAACGTGGCCGTCGATTGGTCGCCGCTGGCACTCCTGTCGAAGAGCTTCAGCGCCGATCGCATTGGGGCCGAGCGTATCGAGTTGGCAAGGCTGCCGGTGGCCAATACACAGTCGAGCCAAAGCGGAGCGACGACGCTGCCGGTTTCCATCGACGTCAGGCAACTCGACCTTCCCGAAATCGCGCTCGGGCAGGCTCTGGCCGGCAGCGGTGTCGCCGAACTTGCAGCCAAGGGAGCGCTCAAGGCGGACGCCTCACCATTGGCGATCGAGACCAACCTCAACATCGTTCGCCACGACGGCAAGCAAGGCACGGTCGACGCCAAAGCCCATTTCGCGCCGGCCGACAACAAGCTCGACCTCGACCTTAAGGCATCCGAGCCGGCCGGCGGCATCATCGCCAACCTGCTCAACCTGCCGGGCGCGCCGCCGGTCAACATTGTCGTTTCCGGCACCGGACCGCTCGCCAACTGGAATGGCATCGGGACCTTCGTTGTCGACGGCCGGATCGTCACCCAGCTTACCGGTCGCCATCAGCTCACCGACAAGGGTCATTATGTCGAGGCCAACGGCGATGGCGAATTCGAGCGCTTCCTGCCCGAAACCCTGAAACCGCTGTTTGCCGGCAAGACCACCTTCGACCTCGCCGGCACGGCGACCGCGGCCGGCGGCGTCGATGTCGAGCGCGCCAATATCGACAGCGGCGCCTTGCACGCGACCGCCGCCGGCATTGTCGATCCGAACGGCGCCAGCGACCTTTCGGTGAAGCTCGCCGCAAAGGGGCCGCCGATCGTGCTCAGCCTCGGCAGCGAGGCGCAACCGATCACCGTGGCAATCAAGGATGCCACGGCCCGCGCTTTCGGCGATGGCAAGGCGCCGATGATGGATATCGGCGCGTCGCTGGTCTCGGTGGTGGCGGGCGGCACGCGGGTGGACGACCTGATCGGGCAAGTGCATTCCGATGGTTTCGACATCCAGAACCGTAGCGGGCCGGTCACCATCAAGCTGACGGCGGCCGGCCTGAACACCGACGTCGCGACTTTGGCGCCGCTGATAACGGGCAGGGTCAGCGCCGGTCTCGCCGGCTCCGTCAGCAAGGAACAGATTGTCGTCGACGAAGGCACGCTACGCAGCGACGCGCTCAATGCGTCCGTAACAGCCACAGTGGCGCTTGCCGATCTGTCGATGACGCTCAAGATGAATGCCGACGCGGCTTCGACGGCGCTGCCGCCGCAAATCAGCTCGGTTCTCGGCGAGCGCGTGCAGTTTTCCGCGACCGCGACACGCGACCCAGACGGTGCGTTCGCCGCCAACGCATTGCAACTCACCTCCGGCACGCTTAGCGCCAGCGGTACCGCCAGTGCGCAAGGCACCGATATCCGGGCCGATATCAAGGGTACGCTGGGCGACGTGTCGGTGCTGTCGCCGCTGGTCGGCGCCAAGGTCGGCGGCGCCGTCGGTTTCGGGCTTACCGCAAGCGGCGCGCGCAGCGCACCGGATTTCTCGGTTTCGGCCAACAGCGACAGCCTGACGGCGTCCGGCCATGCGGTGAAGCAGATCAAGCTGAGCGCGAGCGGCAAGGCCGATATCGCCAGTCCCGCCGCCGATGTCTCGCTGACCGGCTCGGTCGACGACCAGCCGCTCGACCTCAAGGCATCGCTGGTCACAACCGACGGCAAGCGCTCCATCAATGGACTTGCCGTCTCGTTAGCCGACAACAAGGTCTCCGGCGACCTCGGGCTCGACGACAACCTGCTGCCGCTCGGCACATTGACCCTCGATGCCGCCGATATTGCTCCGCTGGCCGCACTCGCAGGCCAGTCGGTAGCCGGCGACGTGCGCGGCACTATCCGCTTTGCGAACGACAACGGAGCGCCGACGGTCGCGATCGATGCGACGAGCGCCGTGATTTCGCGCGGCGAACTGGCGGCGAAGACAATCGCCGTCAACGCGCTGGTCGCCAATTATCTCAAAGCACCGGCAATCGCCGGCAAGATCAAGGCCGACACGATCACCTCCGGAACCACGGTGATCAGCGGCATCGATGTCGACCTGAAGCGCGATGGCGACTGGACCGGCTTTAGCGGCGGCGCCACGGTCGCCGGCATTCCGGCCAGCGCGTCCGGGCGGGTCAGGGTTGCGAACGGCACCACCAGCATCGAGCTTGCCTCGGGCGAGGCGACCATCCGCGGCATCAAGGCAGCTGTCGCGCAGCCATCAGCGCTGACAATCGCCAATGGCAGGGTGAGCATAGAGAAATTGGCGCTCGGTGTCGGCGGTGGTTCGGTTGCCGTGTCGGGTACGGCCGGCCAGACGCTTGATCTCGCTGCCACCTTGTCGGCGGTGCCGGCAGCGCTTGCCAATGATTTTTCACCGGGTCTCGATGCCGTCGGCGCGCTCAGCGGCACCGCGCAGGTCACCGGATCGTCGGCTGCCCCAGATATTCGCTTCACCGCCCGGCTCAGCGGCGCCGAAACCAGCCAGACCCGGCAGGCTGGGCTCGGGCCGCTGGATCTCGACGCGGCAGGCCGTTTCTCGTCGGCCAGCGGCCTGGCCATCGAGCAGGCGACGCTTGCCGGCGAGAAAATCTCCGGCAAGGCAGCCGGCACCATCAATCCGAACGGTGCCAGCGATTTTTCGCTCGACCTGGCCTCTACCGGTCCGAGCCTGCCGTTGTCGCTTGGCAGCAAGGAGAGCCCGATCACGCTCGAGCTACAGGCGATATCGCTAAGGGCGGCCGGGCAGGGCGCCCAGCCGAAGCTCGACATTTCCGCGACGCTGCCATCGGCCGCCACCAATCTAGCTAAGATCGAGGGCATCACGGCTGTGCTGCACTCCGA
Organism: Mesorhizobium sp. M0522; assembly: GCF_040321085.1. NCBI lineage: Bacteria > Pseudomonadati > Pseudomonadota > Alphaproteobacteria > Hyphomicrobiales > Phyllobacteriaceae > Mesorhizobium > Mesorhizobium sp. M0522. Next base: position 112,591 of record NZ_JAMYQW010000017.1, on the reverse strand, counting down.
TCGCTTCGACGTGAAAGCCCGGACCGGGCCGATCTCTGGCTCGGTGACCGCCGAAAAACTCGGCATCGACAATCCGACCGTCGCGCCGCTGATCGCCGGCAAGGTCACCGCCAAACTCGCCGGCAGCCTTGCCGCCGATGCCATCGTCATCGATAGCGGCACGGTGACCAGCGACGCGTTGAACAGCGGCTTCAACGGGCGGGTCTCGCTGGCCGACGGCGCCATCGACCTCAATGTCAAGGCGGACGCCGCCTCGGCGGCACTGCCGGCGGCGGTACGTGGCGTGCTGGCCGAGCGAACGCAATTCAGTGCCGCGCTGAAGCGGGACGCCAATGGCAATGTCACCGCCAATACCGTCAGGCTGTCGTCCGGTTCGCTGACGGCAGACGGCCAGGCGAGCCTTGCCGACAACAAGCTCAGCGCCGACGTCAAAGGCGCGCTAGGCGACGTCTCGCTGCTATCCAAGGACGCCAAAGGCGCCATCTCTTTCGCGCTGAATGCGCAAGGCGCCAGCACCGCGCCGGATCTGTCGCTGAGTGTCAACAGCGACAGGCTTTCGGTCGCAGCGCGCGAGATCACCGGTCTGAAGCTCACTGCCACCGGCAAGGCTGATGCCGCCAACCCGGCTGCGAATGTGCAACTCACCGGAAATGTCGGCGGCCAACCGCTGCAGGGCAGCGCCGTGCTGGCGACATCGGACGGCAAACGCGCCATCAATGGACTTTTGCTGTCGCTCGGCAAGAACCGTATCTCCGGCGACCTGGCGCTCGACGATGCCTTCCTGCCGGCCGGCACCGTGGCGCTCGACCTGCCCGATATCGGTCCGCTTGCGGCCCTGGCACTGGAAAAGGCCGATGGCGATGTGCGCGGCACGATCGCCTTCTCGAAGGCGGGCACCGTGCCGCAAGTCGCCGTCAAGGCGACGACGGCCTCGATCTCGCGCGGCGATGTCTCGGCCAAGGCCGTGAGCATCGATGCGCTGATCGCCAACTATCTGGCGGCACCGGTGATCTCGGGCAAAATCCGTGCCGACAGCGTAACTTCCGGCGGCACGGCTATTCGGGGCGTCAACGTCGATCTCAAGCGCGACGGCGAATGGACCGGCTTTTCCGGTGGCGCCACCGTCAAGGATATTCCGCTGAGGGCGGCCGGCCGGGTCAAGGCGGTCAAGGGCACGACGACGGTCGAACTTGCCTCCGGCGAGGCGACCATCCGCGGCATCAAGGCGGCCATCGCCCAGGCCTCGACCATCAACATCGCCAATGGAGTGACCAGCCTCGACAGGCTGGTGCTCAACCTCGGCGGCGGCACGGCGACGGTCACGGGCAAGGCTGGGCAGGCGTTCGACCTCAACGCGACGCTGGCCCGCGTCCCGATCTCGATAGCCAACAGTTTTTCGCCGGGCCTCGATGCCGCCGGTTCCATCTCAGGCACTGTGAAGGTGACGGGCGCGCCGGCCAATCCGGCCGTTGCCTTCAAGATCGACGCCGCAGGCGTTCAGACGTCGCAGACCCGTGGTGCAGGTTTCGGCGGCATGGGCGTTTCATCCTCAGGTACGTATTCGGGCAACAGACTGACGTTCGACGCCAACATGAGCGATGCCGCCGGCCTCGGCCTCAAGGGCGGCGGCACGATGACGACATCAGGCGCGCCCACCCTTGATCTCAACTTTTCCGGCAAGGTGCCGTTCGCCTTCCTCACCAGGACACTCGCCGCGCAAGGCCTGTCCCTGAGCGGCACGGCCGACGTCGATGTGCAGGTGCGCGGCCCGGCGACGTCGCCGGTGATCTCAGGCACGGTCCGCACGTCGGGCGCCCGTCTGGTCGATGCGCGATCGGGGCTTGCGATCAACGACATCACTGCCGATGTCGCTATCGGCAATGGCGTGGCCAGGATCAACCGCCTGACCGGCACGCTGTCGACACGCGGCAGCCTTTCGGCCAGCGGCACCGTCGGCATCGATCCGGCAAAAGGTTTTCCGGCCGATCTGTCGATCAAGCTCGTCGACGGCCGCTATACCGACGGCAAGGTGGTCACCGCCAATCTCGGCGGCGACCTGACCGTCAAGGGACCGCTCACCTCCGCGCCGGTGATTTCCGGTACCGTCAACCTGGCCAAGACCGTCATCACCGTACCCGAAAGGCTGCCCGGCTCGCTGGCCGAGCTCAACGTCAAGCACAAGAATGCGCCGGCAGCCGTGCGTGCACAGGACAAGGCGTTGCGCCCGGCCGCAGCAAGCAGCGGCGGTGGAGGCAGCGGCCTCAACCTCGACGTCACGGTCAATGCGCCGAGCCAGATCTTCATCCAGGGCAGGGGCGTCGACGCCGAGCTCGGCGGTTCGCTGCGGCTGACCGGTCCGGCATCGTCACCCCAGGCGGTCGGCACCTTCACCTTGCGGCGCGGGCGGCTGACGATCCTTGCAAAGCGGCTGACCTTCACCGAAGGCACCGTCGGCTTTTCCGGCTCTCTGGTGCCCTACCTCAATCTCACGGCGCAATCGAAGACGACTAGCGCCACCGTGACCATCGTGGTGTCGGGCGAGGCGAACAACCCGAAATTCACCTTCTCCTCGGTACCGGTGCTGCCGGAGGACGAGGTGCTGGCGCAGCTGATCTTCGGCCGTTCGATGTCGAACCTGTCGCCGCTGCAGATCGCGCAGCTTGCCGAGGCTGCCGGACAACTAGCCGGCGTCGGCGGCTCGACCTCCCTGCTGCAGAACCTGCGCAGTGCGATCGGCGTCGACGATCTCGACGTGATCACCGACGAAGAGGGCGGCACCGCCGTCTCGGCGGGCAAGTATCTCAACGACCGTACCTATGTGACGATCCAGAAGGGCGACAGGCCGGGCTCGGGCAAGGCAACCGTCGATCTCGACGTTGGACGCGGCGTCAAGCTGCGTGGCGAGGCAACCGACGCCGGCGAAGCCAAAGGCGGTGTTTTCTACGAACGGGAATATTGAAACCGGCGGTTCGCGCAGAACAGGTGGTTGCCTGAAGAACGAGCGGCGCAGCGGCGAATGTCCCAGTTTAATTGCCCGTTGAGATTTCAGACGAAATCCCTGGCGCAGTAGCAAATTTGCGCCAAGACTGTCGTTATCGCGCGAACCGCCCTGCTTTCAAAGTTGCACATTCCTTGGCATGTTCCCAATCCGTGCCGTCTTTGACATCATGGCGCGGATGCGGAATGTTAAAAGGCAGAAAGCCAACAATGGGAGTTAGTCATGACGATCTACAAGAGTAACGGCGACCGCGTTCCCGATCACATCCTGGCCATGGCCGAAGATGCCAAGGCAGGCAAGATGGATCGTCGCGAATTTCTGGCTCTCGCCAGCGTTTTCGGCGCGTCGACGGCGATGGCTTATGGCATGCTTGGCCTCGCAGACCCGACGCCGGCCAAGGCGGAAGAGGTGAAGGGCAAGAAAGGCGGCATACTGAAGGTCGCGCAATGGATCAAGGATCCGAAGGATCCGCGCAAGTCCGACTGGTCGGAAATCGCCAATGCCGAGCGCCAGGCGCTCGAGCCGCTGGTCAAATACACCACCGAATACACGTTCCGCCCCTATCTGCTGGAGAGCTGGGACGTGAATGACGACGCTACCGAATACACGCTGCATGTGCGCAAAGGCGTCACCTGGAACAACGGCGATCCGTTCACCGCAGACGACGTCATCTTCAACCTCAAGCGTTGGGCCGACAAGAAGGCCGAAGGCAATTCCATGCCGGGTCGCCTCGGTTCGCTGGTCAAGGACGACAAGCTGGATGAGAGCGCGGTGACCAAGGTCGATGACCACACGATCAAGCTGACGCTCAGCAAGCCGGATATCGCCCTCATTCCCAACGTGTGCGACTATCCCGGCCTCATCGTCCACAAGACGTTCGACGAAAAAGGCGGCGACTTCAAGTCCTGCCCGATCGGCACTGGGCCGTTCGAGCTGGTCTCCTACGATGTCGGCCAGAAAGTGGTCTACAAGCGCCGCGAAGATAACAAGTGGTGGGACGGCGAGGTCTTCCTCGACGGCATCGAGTTCATCGACTACGGCACCGATCCGGCGGCCATGGTCAGCGCCTTCGAGGCAGGCGAAGTGCACACCAACTTCGAAACCTCGGCCGACTATGTGTCCATTCTCGACGGCATGGACTTGGCGAAGTCGGAGGTCGTCACCGCGTCGACGATCGTCTGCCGCACCAACGTCACCAACAAGCCTTACGGCGACCAGAAGGTTCGCAACGCCCTGCAGCTCGCGGTCGACAACAATGTCGTCCTCCAGCTCGGCTACGGCAATGCCGGCACGGTTGCCGAAAACCACCATGTCGCCCCGATCCATCCGGAATACTATGAATTGCCGAAGATTGCTCGCGACCCGGCCAAGGCAAAGGCGCTGATGGCCGAAGCCGGCCAGGCCGATTTCGAGCACGAACTGATCACGGTCGACGAAGACTGGCACAAGAACACAGGCGATGCGATCGCCGCGCAGATGCGCGACGCCGGCATCAAGGTCAAGCGTACGGTGCTGCCGGGTTCGACCTTCTGGAACGACTGGACGAAGTATCCGCTGTCGATGACCAACTGGAACATGCGGCCGCTCGGCGTCCAGGTTCTGGCGATCGGCTATCGCACAGGTGAGGCCTGGAACGAGACGGCCTGGTCGAATCCGGAGTGGGATGCCAAGCTCAACGCTGCGCTGGCAGTTGCCGACGCCGCCAAGCGCAAGGAAATGATGAAGGATATCGAGCAGATCCTGCAGGATTCCGGCATTATCATCCAGCCTTATTGGCGCAAGCTCTACAGCCATTCGGTCAAGGCGGTGCAGAACTACAAGATGCACCCGACCTTCGAGCGCGACTACGGCAAGGTCTGGCTCGACCAGGCCTGACCGGACGATCCGGAAAGGGGCGTCTCGCCCCTTTCCCTCGCTCTTTGCATGGTCCTTGGACCGGAAGTCGGCGCAGCAAAAAGTTGCGGACTCTTCGGCCTGGGTCTGCAATAAAAAGGGTATTGCATCTGGGACTGGTCTGAAGGCTTGTTCTGCCGCTGGCGGCAGCGCACGGCTTGCAAACCGGTTCCACCCCCCAACCCGACCGGCAGGGGACCGCCATGCTTTCTTTCGTTATCAGGCGTCTCGGCACCATGGCAGTGACGATGCTGTGCCTGACGATGATCGTCTTCTTCCTGGTCAATCTCGGGCCTAATCTGAAGAAGCTCGCGATCAGCCAGACCGAAATGCACACATCCGCCGAGCAGCTTGAGGCTTGGCTGGTCAACCATGGCTATCGGCAGAATTTCTTTATCCGCTACGGCCAATGGCTGGGCATCATGCCCAAGCAGCCGGTGACCGACCCGGCGACCGGCAAGCCCGCACAGCGTTTCTCCTTCTGCAACGATCCGGTCGTGCCGACATTCTCCGGCATCCTGCAAGGCGATTTCGGTTGCTCGACCAAGTTCAAGACGACGGTCGCTTCGAAACTCTTTCCGGCGCTCAGCGCCACCGGCATCCTGATGCTCTGCGTGCTGGCCGTAATGGTGCCGATCTCGCTTTTGATCGGTATTCTCGCCGGCATGCGCGAGGGTTCACGCACCGACCGCACATTGTCGGTGGCTTCGATCGCCTCGACGGCGACGCCCGAATATGTTTCGGGCGTCATCTTCACCGTGATCTTTGCCTCCTGGCTCGGCGTGCTGAACGGTTCGGCGGCCTCGGCCAGCCAGGGCATCACCTTCTATAATTTCACCTTACCGGTGATGACGCTGGCGATATACGGCATCGGCTACATCGCTCGCATGACCCGCGCCTCGATGGTGGAGGTGATGACACAGCAATATATCCGAACCGCCCGGCTGAAGGGCCTCTCCTTCGGCAGCGTGGTGATAAAGCACGCTCTGCGCAACGCGCTGATCGCGCCATTCACGGTCATCATGCTGCAGTTCCCCTGGCTGCTCACCGGCGTCGTCATCGTCGAGGTGATGTTCCGCTACCAGGGGTTCGGCTACACGCTGGTCGAGGCCGCCGGCAACAACGACATCGATCTTCTGCTCGGCTGCTCGCTGGTCTCGGTGTTTATCGTCCTGATCACACAGCTCATCTCCGATGTCGGCTACGCGTTCCTCAATCCGCGCATCAGAGTTCAATAGGAGACCGGCGGATGCAGGTCGAATATCTCAGCGCCTTCAACGTCGTACTCGGCGTGCTTACCCGCTTCTGGCCGGTCTGGATCGCTCTCGCCCTGGTGATGGGGGCGAGCTTCGGCTACAAGAAGAAGCTAGGCCTTTACGGCCAGCTTTTCGACAGCGGCGTCGGCATCGTCGGCGTCGGCATCTGCCTGTTCTGGCTGTTTACGGCGATCTTCGCGTCGACCATCTCGCCCTTCGATCCGCTCGCCCAAGTGCCGATCATGAAGGACGCGCTGCCGGGCGCAATCGAGCCGGGGTCGAAACTTGTATACTATTTCGGCGGCGACAAGCTCGCCCGCGACGTGTTCTCCCGCATGGTCTATGGCAGCCAGATCGTGCTGATCATCGCGCCGGCGGCGACCGGTTTTGCTCTGATGGTCGGCATTACGCTCGGCCTGCCGGCCGGCTATTATGGCGGCAAGATCGATACGGTGCTGTCCTTCCTCGCCAACCTTGTGCTGGCCTTCCCGGTGATCCTCCTGTTCTACCTGCTGGTGACGCCGGGCATCATGGACACGCCGATCCCCTACGCGATGGCAGGGCTGTTCTTCCTGTTTCCGATCATCTTCTTCAGTGTGCTGTTCTGGACGCGCTACAAGAACCGCCCCGACCGCCTCTATATCCTGCTTGGCCTGACGTTGGTACTTGGCGGCTGGATCTATGCAGGCCTTGTCTTCGATGCCGATCCGTTCAAGATCATCCACATCGATCCCAACCAGCTCAACATCTTCGTGGCGGTGGTGTTCGCCTCCAGCCCCGGCGTGTTCCGCATCGTGCGCGGCCTGGTCATGGATATCAAAACGCGCGACTATGTTGCGGCGGCACAAACGCGCGGTGAATCGCCCTGGTACATCATGCTGTGGGAGATATTGCCCAATGCGCGCGGGCCGCTGATCGTCGACGCCTGCCTGCGCATCGGCTACACCACGATCCTGCTCGGCACGCTCGGCTATTTCGGGCTGGGACTGGCGCCGGAAAGCCCGGACTGGGGCACGGCGATCAAGGATGCCAGCCGGCTGCTGCGCTCCTTCATCCACCCGGCGCTGCCGCCGACGATCGCATTGATGTCGTTCGTGCTCGGCCTCAACCTCCTGGCGGATTCGTTGCGCGAACAGTCTATGAAAGATTGATGCCGGGAAGATCGATGCCGGGTTCGGCCCGACATGCCTGAAGAACAAGGATTGGAGCGACCCATGAATGAGGCAGTTCGAAATCCCGCCAAGCCGACCAATGGGCCGACCAATGGGCCGATCATCGAGATCGAGAACCTGTCGATCTCCTTCTTCACCCGCAAGGGCGAGATCCCGGCCGTCATGGATTTTTCCTGCACGGTCATGCCCGGCGAGGCGATGGGTATTGTCGGCGAATCCGGCTGCGGCAAGTCGACCGTGTCGCTCGGCATCATGCGCGATCTCTCCAACATCGGAAAGATCGTCGGCGGAAAGATCAAATTCCAGGGCAAGGACATGGGAGAACTGTCCGACGAGGAACTGCGAGCTATCCGCGGCAACAAGATCGCGATGATCTACCAGGAGCCGATGGCCAGTCTTAACCCGGCGATGAGGGTCGGCCAGCAGCTGATGGAAGTGCCACTGATCCACGACAAGGTGTCGAAGGACGAAGCTTACAAACGCGCCTTGGAAATGGTGCGCGCGGTGAAGCTGCCGGATCCCGAGCGCATGATGCGTTCCTACCCGCACCAGCTTTCCGGCGGTCAGCAGCAGCGCATCGTCATTGCCATGGCGCTGCTGTCGAAGCCGGCGCTGCTTCTGCTCGACGAGCCGACGACAGCGCTCGACGTGACGGTGGAGGCCGGCATCGTCGACCTGGTCAAGGGGCTGGGCGAGAAGTTCGGCACCTCGATGATCTTCGTGTCGCACAATCTCGGCCTGATCCTGGAGACCTGCGACCGCATCACGGTGATGTATTCGGGCGAAGCGGTGGAGACCGGCAAGATCAAGGACGTCTTCGACCGGATGCGCCATCCCTACACGCAAGGCCTGTTCCGCTCGATCCCGCTGCCGGGCGCCGACAAGAACTCGCGGCCGCTGATCTCCATCCCGGGGCAGTTGCCGCTGCCGCACGAGCGGCCGAAAGGCTGCAATTTCGGGCCGCGCTGCCACCATTTCGTCGAGGGCGTCTGCAACGCCGCCGAAATTCCGATGATCGCGGTCGAAGGCCATGACGGGCATTTCTCGCGCTGCGTGCGCTTCAACGAAATCGACTGGGAGGCGCTGCCGCCCGGCGCCAAGAAGGTCAACGAGCGGGTGGTTCCCGGTGCGCCGGTGCTCCAGATCGAAGACCTCCGGAAGTACTACAAGGTCGGCGGCAGCGAAGTGTTCGGCTCGAGCGAGGGCCGTGTCGTCAAGGCCAATGAGACGATCTCGTTCATGGCGCGCGAATCCGAGACCGTCGCTATCGTCGGCGAATCCGGCTGCGGAAAATCGACCCTGGCCAAGGTGCTGCTCGGCCTCGAAACGGCAAGCTCCGGCCGCGTCAAGCTCGGCAATAAGGAGATCCAGTCGACCGGGATCGAGAAGCGCAGCGTCGACACGGTGTCGTCGATCCAGATGGTGTTCCAAAATCCGTTCGACACGCTCAATCCCAGCCATTCGGTCGGTTCGCAGATCATCCGTACGCTGGAAAAGTTCAATGTCGGCGACACGGTGGCCGACCGACGCAAGCGGATGCTGGAATTGCTCGACCTGGTGAAGCTGCCGAGGGCGTTCGAGTCGCGCAAGCCGCGCCAGCTTTCAGGCGGCCAGAAACAGCGCATCGGCGTTGCGCGTGCCTTTGCCGGCGACGCCAAGGTGGTGGTGGCCGACGAGCCGGTCTCGGCACTGGATGTGTCGGTCCAGGCCGCGGTGACCGAGCTCTTGATGGACATCCAGCGCAAGAACAAGACGACGATGCTGTTCATCAGCCACGATCTGTCGGTGGTGCGCTACATCGCCGACCGCGTCGTCGTCATGTATCTCGGCTATATCGTTGAGCAAGGCACGACCGACCAGATATTCGCGCCGCCCTATCACCCCTATACCGAGGCATTGCTGTCGGCGATCCCGATCGCCGACACAAGCGTGGTCAAGAAGCACATCGTGCTGGAGGGCGACATCCCTTCGGCGATGAACCCGCCGTCCGGCTGTCCGTTCCAGACGCGCTGCGGCTACAAGAAACTGGTGCCGGACAACCTTTGCGAAACCACGGTGCCGCCAGTCAAAAATCTCGGCGACGGCCATATGAGCTTGTGCTGGCTGTCCGACGACGTGCTGGCGAAAATGGAGCCGGTGATCAAATTCGACAAGGAGCACGCCGCAAATGAGGGCGTGCCGGATGATGCAAACCACGGTGTTGGCCCAGGCTTTGCCGGAGATCCGCCCAAGCGCCCGCATGGAAAGACTGGCAGCGTTGAAGCCGATGCCGAGGGTCAGGCAGTGGAGAATGCCGAAGCGGTCGCCAAAGCCCGCCGTCACGAGGTTCGCGACGAGGTTTCAGAGACCGGCACCTCAAGCTCTGCCGACAGCCAGGTGGCACCAATCATGCCGCCGACTGTCGGCGACGGCCGACAGGCCGAGGACGCCACGCGCAAGCCGCGCAAACCCAAGGGCGGCTGAGAGCCGTTAATAGGCTAGGGCGCGCATTGCCGTAGCTGCGCGGCGTAGTCCTGCGCCATCTGTTCGGTGGCATGCGCATAGCGCTGCACGTCGGCGTCGCCGCGATTGCCGCGCTTATAGGCATTCCAGCCGAGATAGTAGGCGAGGTACAGATTGTAGGTGTCGTTGCGGGCGACGCCGAGGTTCTCGGCGGTCTTGGAATGATACCAGCCGACGAAATCGACGGCATCGGCAAACCTGGTGCGGCGCGCCGCCCAGCTGCCGGTCTCGTTCTGGTATTGCGCCCAGGTGCCGTCGAGCGCCTGCGAGAAGCCGGTGGCGCTGGAGATATGTTTCCAGGGAATGAAGCCCAGCAGCTTGGTGCGCGGCGGCCTGGCGTTGCTCTTGAAGCCGGATTCCTTGCGCACCGTCGCCATCAGTACTGGGACCGGCACACCGTATTTCTGCTCGGTGCGTTGTGCCGCCGCCTGCCAATTGTCGAACCAGCCGTCATTCTGGTCGAAAACGGCGCAGACATCGTTGATATGGTTCGGTGGCGTCGCGCAGGCCGAGAGCGCCAGCGGCGCGGCAATCGCTATAATTTTACTAAAACTCGACCTACGCATTGGGAGAGCATTAGGCCGAAAACATAAAAGGAATCTTGCTGCGTTCCTTAACGGCTCATCGGCCGCTTTGCCTGACGCGGACCAAGTATAACCATTCCGACGTTTGTTGTCGCTTTTACCGATGTGAAATTCCCGGAATGCCGCCTTGGCTAAAATCACGCCCGCAGGTGGCGGATTCTTGACAGCTCGATCCTCGTGCCGGCGCTTTGATGCGCGGCATGAGCGAACCAAGACGCAAGCGCGGCGCCGAGCGAACCAGCAACAGGGGACCGACCGCCATCCCGCAACTGCCGCTCAGGCGGGTGACAAACCCTTATCCGCCGATGGCGATGCTCTCGGCCGACCAGATCGAGGCGATCCACCAGGCGTCGATGCATATCTTGGAGAATTTCGGCATCGAGGTGATGAGCCCGCGGGCGCTGTCGCTGTTCGAGAAGGCCGGGGCCAAGGTCGATCATGCAACGATGAACGTCCGCATCGATCGCGGCATGATCGAGGAAGCGCTGAAGACGACGCAGTCCAGCTATACGCTGACGCCGCGCAATCCCGCCCATGCCGTCCACCTCGGCGGCAATACCATCAACTTCACGCTCGTCGCCGGGCCGCCGAATGTGCACGACATGGAGCGCGGCCGCCGTGCCGGCAATTTGCGCGATTATTCCGATCTCGTCCGGCTGGCGCAGCATTTCAACTGCATCCACATGCTAGGCAACCAGGTCTGCGCGCCGGTAGAATTGCCGGCGAATTCCCGTCATCTCGACACCTATTTCGCCAATCTGACACTGACCGACAAAAGCTTTCACGTCTCGGCCATCGGCCGCGGCAGGGCGCTCGACGGCATCGAAATGATGGCAATCGCGCGCGGACTGACGCTTGACGAGATGCGCGACGATCCCGGCGTCACCACGATCATTTCGGTCAATTCGCCGCGCCGCTTCGACGAGATGATGGCCGAGGGGCTGATGACGATGGCCGAGTTCGGCCAGTCGGTGGCGGTAACGCCATTCACGCTGATGGGGGCGATGAGCCCGGTGACGCTTGCCGGCGCGCTCGCCCAGCAGAATGCCGAGGCGCTGTTCGGCGTGGTGCTGACGCAGCTCGTCCGCCCCGGCGCGCCGGTGATGTATGGCGCCTTCACCTCCAATGTCGATATGAAATCGGGAGCGCCGGCGTTCGGCACGCCTGAAAACACCAAGGCGAATATCGCGTCCGGACAGTTGGCGCGGCGTTACAACCTGCCTTATCGCACAACGCCGGGCTCGGCTTCCAATGCCGCCGACGCGCAAGGCGCCTATGAGACGCTGATGGCGCTGTGGGGCGCGGTGCTCGGCCATGGCAACCTCGTCTACCATGCCGCCGGCTGGCAAGAGGGCGGACTGACAGCGTCGTTCGAAAAGTTCATCATCGACGTCGAGATGATCCAGCACATGATGGAGTTTTTGCGCCCGATCGAGGTCAACGAGGCCGAGCTTGCTGTCGAGGCTCTGGGTGCGGTTCCGACCGGCGGCCATTTCTTCGGCGAGCCGCACACTCTGGAGCGCTACGCCACAGCCTTCTACCAGCCGATGCTGTCCAACTGGCAAAATTTCGAGGCCTGGCAGGAGGCTGGCGGGCTCGATGCCACGGCGCGGGCGACGAGGCTTTGGAAGAAGGCGCTGGAGGACTATGTCGAGCCGGTGATGGAAGTCTCCAGGCGCAAGGCGCTTGAGACGTACGTGGCCAAGCGCAAGGAAGCGATCGGGCAAAGCGAGCCGTGATGATCGAAGGCTTGCGCTCGTGGGGCTCCTCCCCGAATTCATCGTTCCCATCCAACTCGTTGACGTCAGAGAGAATCCCATGAAATCGCATGCAAAGGTCGTGGTTATCGGCGGTGGCGTTGTCGGGTGCTCCGTGCTGTTCCATCTGGCCCGTCACGGCTGGACCGACATCGTGCTCCTGGAGCGCAATGAATTGACCTCCGGCTCGACCTGGCACGCCGCCGGCGGCATGCACACCATCAATGGCGATCCCAATGTCGCCAAGCTGCAGAAATACACAATCTCGCTCTACAAGGAGATCGAGGAACTGTCCGGCCAGGCGACCGGCGTGCATTTGACTGGCGGCGTCTTGCTGGCAGCGACGGAGGCGCGGCTCGACTGGCTGCGCGGCGTCGTCGCCAAGGGCCGCTATCTCGGCATCGAGCTCGAGGAGATATCGCCTGACGAGGCGGCCGAGCTGATGCCGTTGCTCGATCCCAAGCAGTTCGTCGGTGCCGTCCGCAACAAGGAGGACGGTCATCTCGACCCGTCCGGCGTTACCCACGCCTACGCCAAGGCGGCGAGGAAGCTTGGTGCCGAGGTCGAGCGTTTCACCAAGGTCGAGGACATTGTGCGGCGCGCCGACGGGCTGTGGCGCGTCATCACCAACAAGGGCGAGGTTGTGGCCGAACATGTCGTCAATGCCGGCGGCCTGTGGGCGCGCGAGGTCGGCCGCATGGTCGGGCTGGAGCTGCCGGTGCTGGCGATGGAGCACATGTACCTGATCACCGAGGACATGCCGGAGGTCGCCGCCTGGAACCTGAAGACCGGCACGGAGATCATCCATGCGGTCGACTTCGACGGCGAGCTCTATCTGCGCCAGGAACGCGGCGGCATGCTCATGGGCACTTACGAAAAGGCCAACAAGCCATGGTCCGAGTTCCAGACGCCATGGAATTTCGGCCACGAGCTGCTCGAACCCGACATCGACCGCATCGCACCGTCGCTGGAGGTTGGCTTCCGGCATTTCCCGGCGTTCCAGAACACCGGCATCAAGCAGATCATCAACGGACCCTTCACCTTCGCACCGGACGGCAATCCGCTGGTCGGGCCGGTGCGCGGCCTGCCGGGGTTCTGGGTGGCCTGTGGTGTCATGGCGGGGTTCTCGCAGGGCGGCGGCGTCGGGCTGGCGCTGTCGAACTGGATGATCGAAGGCGATCCCGGCGCCGATATCTGGGCGATGGATGTGTCGCGCTACGGTGACTGGGCGACGATGGCCTACACCAATGCCAAGGTGCGCGAAAACTATTCGCGGCGGTTTTCGATCCGCTTCCCGAACGAGGAACTGCCGGCTGGGCGACCGCTCAAGACCACGCCGGTCTATGATCTGTTGTCGGCCGAGGGCGCGCAATGGGGCGTCGCCTATGGGCTGGAAGTGCCGCTGTGGTATGCGCCCGAAGGGGTCAAGGACGAATTCTCCTGGCGCCGCTCGAGCGACTTCGAGCATGTCGCGAATGAGGTCAAGACCGTTCGTGAAGGCGTTGGCCTGTCGGAAATCTCGTCATTCGCCAAATACAGGGTAACCGGCGAGGGCGCTGCAGCCTGGCTCGACCGCCTGCTTGCCTGCAAGTTGCCAAGGCCCGGCCGCATGACGCTGGCGCCGATGCTGAAGGAAGACGGAAGGCTGATTGGCGATTTCACGCTGGCCAATCTCGGCAGTCCAAATTCGGAAAGTGACGATTGGTTCCTGGCCGGCTCCGGCGTCGCCGAGCAGTACCATATGCGCTGGTTCGAGGCGCATCTGCCGCAGGACGGCTCGGTCAGTATCGAAGCGTCGGGAGCAAAACTCACCGGCCTGTCGATCGCTGGCCCCAAGGCGCGCGACGTGTTGGCAAAAGTTACGCGGGCGGACGTATCGAATACGGCCTTTCCGTTCATGGCCATCAGCAGGATGGATATCGGCATGGCGCCGTGCCTGGTCGGGCGCGTCAGCTACACCGGCGACCTCGGCTACGAGATCTGGGTGGCGCCGGAATATCAGCGTGCCGCCTATCCGGCGCTGATGGCGGCGGGCGAGGAATTCGGCATCGGCCTGTTCGGCTCGCGCGCGCTCAATGCGCTGCGGCTCGAGAAGAATTACGGCTCATGGGCGCGCGAATACCGGCCGATCTATGGGCCGCTGGAGGCCGGCCTCGACCGCTTCGTCGCCTACGGCAAAGAGGCCGATTTCATCGGCAAGCAGATGGCGCTGGCCGAGCGCAAGCAAGGCGGCAGACTGCGGCTGCGGGCCTTTGTCGTCGATGCTGCCGATGCCGACGTCATCGGCGACGAGCCAATCTGGTACGGCGGTGCCGTGCGCGGTTGGGTCACGTCGGGCGGCTACGCGCATCATTCGAAAAAGTCCGTCGCCATCGGCTATGTGCCGAAAGAGATTGCCGACGAAGCCGACGGCTTCGAGATTGAGCTTCTGGGCAAACGCCACGCTGCGCGCATGCAGCCGATCCCGCTGTTCGACGCGAATTTCGAGCGGATGCGTGGGTGACGTTTCAGGCACCGCGGCGGTTGTCCAGCGCCAGGGCGCCGGCGCCGGCGAACGCCAGATACAGGAAGATGAAACAGAACGATATTGCCGCATCGCCGCCATTGTTGACCGGGAAAAAGTCGCGCGGCATGTGCGCCATGAAATAGGCGATCGCCATCTCGCCGCTGAGAAGGAATGCCACCGGTCTGGTGAAAAGCCCCAATACCAGCAGGATGCCGCCTCCGAATTCCAGGATGGCCGCGGTCAGCGATAGCCCGCTCATGGTGCCGGCATGGTCGCCGACGGGGAAATTGAACAGTTTCTGGGTGCCGTGCTCAATGAACTGCAGCGCCGTCATGATGCGCAAGGCGGCAAGGGCGAACGGTTGATATCCGGCGAGGCCTTCGAAAAGCTTCATCTACGACTCCATTTTCACCTAGCCCGGCCATAGGTCATCGCCAAAGGCCGGACCATTCACATAGTCCGGCCTGCATTCAACTGTCGGTGAGTGAGTCGTGAGGCGTGCTGCAGCCTTGGGGCCGCATGATGGCGGCCCCGCGATCAGCGCGGCCGTTAATGCCCGGGCGCTGTCAGAGCAAAATGCGCGCCTTGCGGGTCTGTGCACTGTACGATCCAGCTGCCGCCGGGGACCTCCATCGGACCCATCAGGATCTTGCCGCCATTGTCGGTGACGCGCTTGGCTGCCGCGTCGATGCCGGGCACGTTGAAATAGAACTGCCAGACCGGCGCCGGGATCTGCTCGGGCTTGTTCATCATGCCGCCAACGGGCTCGCCGCCGAAGGCGAAAAGCTGGTAGACGCCCATCGGACCCATATCCATGGCGTCGCCCTTCTCCCAGCCGAACTGGCTGGAATAGAAATCGAACGCCGCCTTCCAGTCTGACGTGTAGAGCTCATGCCAGCCGATGTTGCCGGGGGTCGCCAACGGTAGCGGCGGCTGGTCGGGGCCGCTGGGCTGCAGGAAGTTGAACATCGCGCCTTGCGGGTCTGCAACGACGGCGAAGCGGCCGACGCCAGGAATGTCGTCGGGCTCGCGGTGAACCGCGCCACCAGCCTTCTTGAGGGAGGCCGTTGCGGCATCGACGTCCCTGGTGAGGATATAACCGACCCAGGCCGGCGGCATGCCCATCTTGCGCGCGTCATCGGGCAGCGTCATCAACCCGCCGACGCCGCGCTCGCCGACATTCATGACGATATAGCGCGGCATGCCCTGGGCCCCTTCGAAAGGCTGCCCCCTCCAGCCCACCACGGAGGTGTAAAACGCCTCGGCGGCGTCGAGATCGGTGGTCATCAGCTCGTACCAGAAGAAGGGCATGGGGGACTGTGGCATTGTCGTGCTCCTTGCGGTTTGTACATCGATCATGCGCGATCCATTCTAGGACGATCTTCACGACGAAAATCCGACAGCGGCCAAAAAAGATGACGGCAAATTGGAAATGTTACCGGGTTGCGCGCCCTGCGGTTTTCGACTTTGCTCTCAGTCAACGAGGGGTTGTTGATCCATGCGCCGGATGTCGCTCACTTCCCTGACCAGAGCGGACCATCACCAGTCTAAGGCCTATCCCGCTGCCCGGAATGGTTGTGGAAGGCGTGGTGCGAAGCGAGGGGTCAGATCCAAGCAGCTATGGCTTCACGAGCAATCACCTCTACCGTGCATTCGAGACTGAGCAATAGGAAATGCGAACAGTCGTCTGTCGGCCCGGGTATTGATCGCAACCAGTGCGAGTTCTCGACTCGGAAGGAGGGGCCATCTATAGGAGGCTTGCCCGCCAGAGCCAATCAATGGGATTGAGCTGCTAACGCTGACATGGTCACTCCCAACATGTCGTCATGAGCCGAAAGTGCTAGCACTCCGTGGAAGTTGATCTTGAGGGTTCGTTCGGATGCCCCGACGAAGAAGTCGCCTTCGACGGCCAATTCAAAGTAGTTGTCGGATTTCAGACGCCACACCTGACAGGCAGCCAGCGGTAAATCTTCCACAGGCTCCCACCGCTGAACCGCCTCCTGAACAATGTCCATCACCTTCTCCAATGTCTGAAAATCGCGCACGATGCTCAAGCGCCTACCGCCCCGTAAGCGCTTTCGAACAGCTTGTCGCCACTGGTAGCCAATTCTGGGCGCCGCATCCATTGAGGCGCAACGGACGGTGCTCAAAAACATGAGTGCATTTATCATATTTTTATCGAGGGGTTTCAGCGGTTTGCGCCGAAAATTGACCAATTGATAAAAAAATAAAACGTGCTAGCCTTCCCCCAAAACAAGAACATGGGGAACTGACGATGCCAGAAGGCCAGTTCAAGCAAGGCATTGCCGGCGGGCGGCTCTCGCCGGACCAATATGCCGACAATTTCGCCGACCTGCACCCGCCGCTCGATCATCACGAGGCGCTGGTCGAGTCCGACCGCTGCTATTTCTGCTATGATGCGCCGTGCATGAATGCATGCCCGACCTCGATCGACATCCCGCTGTTCATTCGCCAGATTTCGACGGGCAATCCGATCGGCTCAGCCAAGACTATTTTTGATCAGAACATTTTGGGCGGCATGTGCGCCCGCGTCTGCCCGACCGAGACGCTGTGCGAAGAAGTCTGCGTGCGCGAGGTGGCCGAAGGCAAGCCGGTGCAGATCGGTCGCCTTCAGCGCTACGCCACCGATGTCGCCATGGCCGAAAACAAGCAGTTCTACGAGCGCCCCGAACCGACCGGCAAGACGGTCGCCGTGGTCGGCGCCGGACCGGCGGGGCTTGCCGCCGCGCATCGGATCTCCCGCTACGGCCACGACGTGACCATCCTGGAAGCCCGCCCAAAGCCCGGCGGCCTCAATGAATACGGTATCGCCGCCTATAAAAGCGTCGACAATTTCGCCCAGGCTGAAGTCGACTATGTCACGTCGATCGGCGGCATCGACATCCAGAACGGCAAGGCGCTCGGCCGTGATTACCAGCTGTCGGACCTGACCAGGAATTACGATGCGGTGTTCCTCGGCATGGGGCTTGCCGGCGTCAATGCCTTGCGAGCGGATGGCGAGGAGGCGCAAGGCGTCAGCAATGCCGTCGAGTTCATTGCCGAGCTTCGTCAGGCCAGTGATCTGGCCAGCCTGCCGGTCGGCCGGCGTGTTGTCGTCATCGGCGGCGGCATGACGGCGATCGACGCGGCGGTGCAATCGAAGCTGCTCGGAGCCGAAGAGGTAACGATCTGCTATCGGCGCGGCCCGGAGCACATGAACGCCTCCGAATTCGAGCAGGATCTGGCTGCCGCCAACGGCGTCATCATCCGGCACTGGTTGCAGCCGAAGCGGGTCATTGCCGACGCCGGCAAGGTGTCGGCGATCGAGCTCGAATACACCGCGATGGACGGCGACCGGCTCGTCGGCACCGGCGAGCGGCTGACGTTGACCGCCGACCAGGTGTTCAAGGCGATCGGCCAGAGTTTTGTCCCGGCTGCGCTCAACGGCAGCGGGGCTTTGCTTGACCTGGAAGCCGGCCGCATCAAGGTCGACGCCGAAGGCCGCACCTCGCTGCCAAACGTCTGGGCCGGCGGCGACTGCATCTTTGGCGGCGACGACCTGACAGTCTCGGCCGTCGCACAAGGCCGCGACGCGGCGGAAAGCATTCATCGGGCACTGACCTCGAACGGGAGGGCATGAGCATGGCAGACATCCGCAACAATTTCGTCGGCATCAAATCGCCGAACCCGTTCTGGCTGGCCTCGGCGCCGCCGACCGACAAGGCCTATAACGTCATCCGCGCCTTCAAGGCTGGCTGGGGCGGCGTTGTCTGGAAGACGCTCGGCGAAGAAGGGCCGCCGGTGGTCAACGTCAACGGGCCGCGCTACGGCGCCATCTGGGGCGCCGATCGTCGCCTGCTTGGTCTGAACAATATCGAGCTGATCACCGACCGTGACCTGCAGGTCAATCTGCGCGAGATCAAGCAGGTCAAGATGGACTGGCCCGACCGGGCGATCGTCGTCTCGCTGATGGTGCCGTGCGAGGAGCATGCCTGGAAGGCGATCCTGCCGGTGGTCGAGGAGACCGGCGCTGACGGCATCGAGCTCAATTTCGGCTGCCCGCACGGCATGTCGGAACGCGGCATGGGTGCGGCGGTCGGCCAGGTGCCGGAATACATCGAAATGGTGGTGCGTTGGTGCAAGGCCAATACCCGCATGCCGGTCATCACCAAGCTGACGCCCAACATTACCGACATACGCAAGCCGGCACGCGCTGCCCTTGCCGGCGGCACCGACGCGGTGTCGCTGATCAACACCATCAATTCGATCACCGGCGTCAACCTCGACAATTTCGCACCGGAGCCGACGATCGACGGCAAGGGTTCGCATGGCGGCTATTGCGGTCCGGCGGTGAAGCCGATCGCCATGAACATGGTGGCCGAGATCGCGCGCGATCCGGAAACGCATGGCCTGCCGATCTCCGGTATCGGCGGCATTACCACCTGGCGCGACGCCGCCGAATTCATGGCGCTCGGCGCCGGCAATGTGCAGGTGTGCACGGCGGCGATGACCTACGGCTTCAAGATCGTGCAGGAGATGATCGCCGGCCTGGAAAACTGGTTGGACGAGAAGGGCCATGCCACGCTCGACGACATCGTCGGCCGTGCCACGCCCAACGTCACCGACTGGCAGTATCTCAACCTCAACTACGTCGCCAAGGCGCATATCGACCAGGATGCCTGCATCAAATGCGGCCGCTGCCACATCGCCTGCGAGGACACCTCGCACCAGGCGATCACCGCAATCGTCGATGGCGTCAGGCATTTCGAGGTGATCGAGGCCGAATGCGTCGGCTGCAATCTCTGCGTCAATGTCTGTCCGGTCGAGAACTGCATCACCATGGAGGCGCTGGCGGTCGGCGTGATGGACCAGCGCACCGGCAGGCCGGTGTCGCCGATCTATGCCAACTGGACGACGCATCCGAACAATCCGATGGCCAAGGTGGCGGCGGAATAGCATTGCGAAAAAAAGCGGCGTTCATGGCGCCGCTTTTTGACTTTCCTATTGCGGATAAAAGTTATCCACGATAATCTATATCCATGAACAGGAGAGCGAAATGAAGCTGGGCGAAGGCGTCGAAGCGGCCATCCACTGCGCCGCGATGCTCGCCGGCGTTGATGGCGCCGCGACCTTGCCAGGTGCTGCCATGGCCGAGGCGTTCGGGCTGTCGCCGAGCTATCTGCTTAAGCATCTCAACGCGCTGACTGCGTCCGGCATTCTGGAATCAGTGCCGGGGCCGTCCGGCGGCTATCGGCTAGCACGGCCGGCCGAGCGCATTACGCTGCTCGATATCGTGCTCGCTGTCGAAGGGCGCGAACCTGCCTTTCGCTGCGGCGAGATCCGCCGCAACGGTCCCGTCAAGCTCGATGCATCGGCCTACGTCAAACTATGCGGCATCAATGCCGCGATGCTGAAGGCCGAGCGCGCCTATCGTGCCGCACTTGCCGAAACCAAGCTGTCCGACATCGTGGCCACTTACGCGGCAGAAGGCGATCCGAGATCGATTGCTGCCAGTTGCGCCTTTGTGGCGCGCCATCAGCGGCCGCAGAAATCCAGTTCAACCAAGCAAGCATGAAAGGAAAGACGATGAAACAGCGGATGCAATTTTTCGCCAAGGCGCCGGAGATCATGAAGGCGGTGTCGGCACTCAACAAGGCGGTCGACGAATGCGGGCTCGAGGCGAGCCTGCTGCATCTGATCAAGCTCAGGGCATCGCAGATCAATGGTTGCTCCTATTGCGTCGAGATGCACAGCCGTGAGGCTAGGCGCGATGGCGAGACTGAGCAGAGGCTTTATCTCGTCTCGGCCTGGAAGGAATCGCCGCTATTTTCGGCACGCGAACGCGCCGCCTTTGCCTGGACGGATGCGGTGACGAAGATCGCCGAAAGCGGTGTTTCGGACGAACTCTATGTGCAGACGCTCGAGCATTTCTCGGAAGAGGAACTGGTCAAGCTGTCGGTCGCGCTCGGCATGATCAACACCTGGAACCGGCTTTGCATCCCGTTCCACGCCCTTCATCCGATGCCGGCAGCCAAGGCCGCCTGATCGACGAAACGGGCACGCGAGCTGCGCGCCCGTTTTCAGTTGGAGATCAAGAACATGTTTGCAAACTTTGAGAACGAGATTCTATTTGCCGCCCGTCTGCTGCTTGGTGGCGCCTTCGTCTTTGCCGGCCTGCGCAACATCCAGAACCGGGCTTTCGTGACCCAATTGATGGCGACGCGCGGCGTGCCGCAGGCGCGGCTGGCGCTGTGGGCCGGCATCGTCCTGCAGATCGGCGCCGGCGCGTTGGTGTTGACGGGTTTGTGGACTGCTGTCGCGGCGGCGGCGCTAATCCTGTTCCTCATTGCCGCGACGCCGATGTTCCACAATTTCTGGGACCATCAGGGGCCGGAACGCGCAGCCCGAATCAATGGGTTTGTCGCCAATGTCGCGCTGACCGGCGGGTTTCTCTCGCTGATGGGGCAGGCGGCATAGCAGCGACCGTCCCGAAACGGTGGACGCATCACCGCTTACGCCGCAAAGCGCAGGCCGCCGTCGCAGGTCAGCACCTGGCCGGTCATGAACCCGTTGGAGACGAGGAATGCGATCGCGCTGGCGACGTCCTCGGCGCGGCCGATACGGCCGACCGGCGTCTTGCCGGCATACTCGGCAAACACCGCATGGCGCTGTTCATCGGGCAGGAAATCCCACCACGGCGTGTCGATGACGCCCGGCGCCACGACATTGACGCGTAACGGCTTCAGCTCCATCGCGAGGATCGGCACCACGGTCAGCAGCATGCCGTTGACGGCGGCGATGCCGGCGACACCCGGCGCCGACAATTGCGCCGACACCGCCGAGATGAAAGTCACCGAGCCGCTCTTGTTCAGCGTCGGCAAGGCGGCCTGCAGGCAGGAGAGCTGTGGCCGGACCTTCTCGTCGACGCCGCCGCCGATGTCGGTCAGGTCAAGCGTTTCGAACGGGCCGAGGCCCTTGCCGCCGCTGGCGGCCAGCACCAGGTGATCGAAAGGGCCGAGTTCGTTGAAGAACCGGCGAACCTCGTCCGGCTTCGCGGCATCGAAGGCAGCTTTTTCGACGGCGCCGCCAAGGCTTTGCCATGCATTGTCGAGCCTTTCCCTGCTGCGCCCGGTGATCGTCACCTTCATCCCCGGGCCAAGCAGCTTTTTCGCGGTGGCGAGGCCAATGCCGGAGGAGCCGCCGATGATCACGGCGTGCTGCGTTTTCTCGATCATGAATTTTCTTTCTTCGATGTGGCGGAAGCGGGTGCGAGCCCGACAAGACCGAGGCTCAATTCACGCAACTGCTGCCTCGCCTTCGCGTCATAGGCTTGCGCATCGGCGCGGGATTCCCTTTGGCCGTCGAAATAGAGGCCGCTTCGCCCTTCCAGCGCGGGCGATGTGGCGAGATTGATGATGGCTTCGGCGCCGGTTTCGACCGAACTCCAGGGTGTGACGCCCGCCTGCCGCACCATCGTGGTGTTCATGTAGCTTGCCGGATGCAGGCTGTTGACCGTGACGCCGGTGCCGTTCAGCTGCTCCGCCAGATCGATGGTGAACATGATCTGCGCCAGCTTGCTCTGGCAGTAGGCACGAACGCCGTCGTAGGAGCGGGTCAGCATGACATCCCTGAAGTCGATCGCCCGTTGCCCGGCCGAGGCGACATTGATGATGCGCGCCGGCGCACTGGCCTTGAGCAGCGGCAGCAGCTCCGTAGTGAGCAGGAAGCCGGCGAGATAATTGACGGCAAAGCGCAGCTCGTAGCCGTCGGCGCTGACCTGCCGTTTCGCGTTGGGGCCGGCGGTGCCGACGCCGGCATTGTTGATGAGGATATCGAGCCGGTCAGTCCTGGCGCGGACGGCTTCGGCGAGGCGGCGGACTTCGGCCAGGGAGGAGAGGTCGGCGACAAGCAGCTCGGCCTTGCCGCCGGCGGCTTCGATCTCGGCCACGGTCGCCTTGCCCCTTGTCGCGTCGCGGCCATGCACCAGGATGCGGGCGCCGCCGGCGCCGAGCCTTTGCGCCACGACTCTGCCGACGCCGTCGGTCGAGCCGGTAATCAGGATCGTCTTGTCTTTCAGTTCCATGTTCAGAGCCTCCATGTCATCGCTCTGAGCAGAAAGATGGGGCACCAGACGCATGCCAAACAGTTCAAACTTTATCCTGGTATCGGTACTGCTATAATAGCGCCGATGGATTCCACCACGCATTCTGCCGAAGGCAGCCGTCGCCGCGAGCTTGGCGCCTTTCTGCGTTCGCGGCGCGAAAGGCTGACGCCATCGGCCACGGGCATCTCGACCGGCCTGCGCCGGCGCACACCCGGGCTGCGCCGCGAGGAGGTGGCGATGATCGCCGGCGTTGGCACGACCTGGTACACCTGGCTGGAGCAGGGCCGCGACGTCAGGCCATCGGTGGAGGTGCTGACGGCGCTCAGTCAGGCGTTGCGCCTGGACGCGGCCGAGCAACGGCATCTGTTCATCCTTGCCGGCCGGCCGCAGCCGGAGCGTCGTCTCGATGCGCCGGAAAAGGTCGATGGCCCGTTGCTGCACATGCTGCAGAGCCTGGTCCTGCAGCCGGCCTATGTCCTTGGGCGGCGCTGGGACGTGCTGGCCTGGAATTCTGCCGCGGCAGCCGTGTTCGGCGACTATGGCCTGCTGGAGGGCGATGCCCGCAACATCGTCCATATGGTTTTCACCAGCCCGCAGCATCGGCGCCTGCTCGTCGACTGGGAGGAACTGGCGCGTGCCGTGCTGGCGTCATTCCGGGCGGAAAGCGCCAGATATGTCGGCGACCCGGATTTCGAGCGGCTGATCGCGCTGATGACACGCTCGAGCCCGGAGTTTCGGGCATGGTGGCCGCTGCGCGATGTGGCCCGCAACCTGTCGGGTGTGAAGCATGTCAGGCATCCGACGGCAGGCGCCATGGCGTTCGAGCATATGAGCCTGTCGATCGACGACGGCTCGGACATGAAGCTGATCGTCTACACGCCGCTCGCCGAGCAGAACTCGATCGCCAAGCTCGAACAACTGCTGGAGACGCTTCCGGCCGAGCGGCGCAGCGCCTGAACCCTATCTTTGTTTTGACCATGATCTTGTCCGAAAACCGGCTTCCACTTTTCGGGATCATGGTCGTCAGCCCTTCGGCTTCAGCCCGTCGATGAACAGTTGCTCGAGAAACCTTGCGGCGTCCTCGAAGCGGCCGTCGCCGCCGCGGTCGGGGCCGAGCACGGCGCGGACCTGGACGTCGAAATCGGCGTAATGCTGCGTTGTCGCCCAGATCGAAAAGATCAGGTGCCAGGGGTCGGTGCGGGCAATCTTGCCGGCGCGCATCCAGCCCTTGATGACGTTGGCTTTCTCGTCGACCAGCGTCTTCAACTCCCCTTCCAGCATCGGCATGATGCGCGGCGCGCCCTGCAGGATCTCATTGGCGAACAGCCGGCTCTCGCGCGGGAAATCGCGCGCCATTTCCAGCTTGCGCCTGATGTAGCTGCGCAGTTCGGTTAGCGGATCGCCGATGTCGTCGAGTTCGCGCAGCGGCGCCAGCCAGGTGTCGAGAAGCCGCTGCATCAGCGTCTCGTGGATGTCCTCCTTACGGCGGAAATAATAGAGCAGGTTCGGCTTCGACATGCCGGCGGCTTCGGCGATCTGGTCGATGGTCGAGCCGCGAAAACCGTTGGTGGAGAAGACTTCTAGCGCCGCCTCCAGGATGAGCTCGCGCTTTTCCAGCTGAATGCGGGTGCGGCGAGGAGGGGAGCTTTCGACCGCCCCCGTCACCCCGCAAAACCTTCGCCGTGAGGAGTGTCTGGACCAATTCTCTGGACCAGTTTTTCCTCGCCCTGTGGAGCGCACTTCGAAAGCCGCATTTCCGCTAGTAATCCCTTGACCGCTGATAAGGCGGTGCTAACGTTTGTCCAACCGGTCAAAAATTTGCGTAGCACGAAAACGTCGCGAAGACCAAGCGTTGGAAAGACCAAGCGTTAGCCGCACCGAAACAGGTTACAAGGGGAAGTCTTGGTCATGTCCAACCGGCTGAAAGTCACGCCGAACGATCTCAGCGCATTCTGGATGCCGTTCACGGCAAACCGGCAGTTCAAGCAGGCGCCGCGCATGATGGTGTCGGCCAAGGACATGCACTACACGACCAGCGACGGGCGCAAGGTGCTCGACGGCACCGCCGGCCTGTGGTGCGTCAATGCCGGCCACTGCCGCCCGAAGATCACCGAGGCGATCCAGAGCCAGGCGGCAGAGCTCGACTACGCACCCGCGTTCCAGATGGGCCATCCGATCGTGTTCGAGCTGGCGAACCGGCTGGTCGACATCGCGCCGAAGGGCATGGACCATGTGTTCTTCACCAATTCCGGCTCGGAATCGGTCGAGACGGCGCTGAAGATGGCAATCGCTTATCACCGCGTAAAAGGCGAGGGCTCGCGCACCCGTCTGATCGGCCGCGAGCGCGGCTATCACGGCGTCAATTTCGGCGGCATCTCCGTCGGCGGCATTGTCACCAACCGCAAGATGTTCGGCACGCTGCTCGGCGGCGTCGATCACCTGCCACACACGCATCTGCCGGAAAAGAACTCTTTCACCAAGGGCGTGCCGGAGCATGGCGCGGAACTGGCGAACGAGCTGGAGCGCATCGTCGCACTGCACGACGCCTCGACCATTGCCGCCGTCATCGTCGAGCCGGTGGCCGGTTCCACCGGCGTCATCCTGCCGCCGAAGGGCTATCTCGAGAGGCTGCGCGAGATCTGCACCAAGCACGGCATCTTGCTGATCTTCGACGAAGTCATCACCGGTTTCGGCCGTCTCGGCACGCCGTTCGCCGCCGACTATTTCGGTGTCACGCCGGATATCATGACCACCGCCAAAGGCGTCTCCAACGGCGTCATCCCGATGGGCGCGGTGTTCGTAAAGAAGGAAATCCACGACGCGTTCATGGCTGGGCCCGAGCACATGATCGAGTTCTTCCACGGCTACACCTATTCGGGCAATCCGATCGCCTGCGCGGCGGCGTTGGGCACGCTCGACACCTACAAGGAAGAGGGGCTGCTGACGCGCGGCGAGGAACTGGCGCCGTACTGGGAGGACGCGCTGCACTCGCTGAAGGGCGAGCCGAACGTCATCGATATCAGAAACATCGGCCTGATCGGCGCGATCGAGCTGGCGCCGATCACCGGCCAGCCGACGAAGCGGGCCTTCTCGGCTTTCGTCAAGGCGTTCGAGCGTGGTGCATTGATCCGCACCACCGGCGACATCATCGCGCTATCGCCGCCGCTGATCATCACCAAAGGTCAGATCAACGAATTGATCGACCATGTGCGCGAAGTGCTGAGGGCCGTGGATTGACGAATTTGCCGCAGCTTTCCCTCCCCCTCGAGGGGAGGGTGGCCGCGAAGCGGCCGGGTGGGGTCGGTGCGGCAGTGCGCCAGCCTGACCTTCGGCCGCATAGGTGCCTATGATGCCCCGGACCCGCGTGAGCTTCGAAATGCGCCAAAAGGCGCGCGCGCTTCGAGTTCATGCGACCAAAGGCGAATCCCTGCTGTGGTATGAACTGCGCGAATTGAAATCGGCCGGCATCAAGTTCCGCCGCCAGTGTCCGATCGGGCCTTATATCGTCGACTTTGCTTGCCTTGCGGTAAAGCTGGTCGTTGAAGTCGACGGTGATCTGCACGAACAGGAGAAGGGCAAACGGCACGACGCCGTCCGTGATGCCTATCTGCGATCGCTCGGGTTCGATATCTTTCGCGTCGATGAGCCCGATGTCATAAACAGCGCCTGGCATGTCGCACAGGTGGTCAAGGAGAAGGTCGCGCGCATGTCAGCCGACCCCACCCGACCGCTTCGCGGCCACCCTCCCCTCGAGGGGGAGGGGGACGCTGGCGTGCCACAACCAATGAGGTTTTAGAATATGGCCGCCCCCGGCGAGAATTTGCGAATCAATTCAGACCGTTTGTGGGATTCGATAATGGAGATGGCGAAGATCGGCCCCGGCATTGCCGGCGGCAACAATCGCCAGACCGTTACCGACGAGGACGGCGAAGGGCGGCATCTGTTCAAGCGCTGGTGCGATGAGGCGGGGCTCGAAATGGGCGTCGACGAGATGGGTACGATGTTTGCCCGTCGCGAAGGCACCGACCCCAGCCTGCCGCCGGTCTATGTCGGCAGCCATCTCGACACCCAGCCGACCGGCGGCAAGTATGACGGCGTGCTCGGCGTGCTCGGCGGCCTGGAGGTCGTGCGCTCGCTCAACGATCTCGGCATCAAGACCAAGCACCCGATCGTCGTCACCAACTGGACCAACGAGGAAGGCGCCCGCTTTGCGCCGGCGATGATGGCGTCCGGGGTATTCGCCGGCGTGCTCGACCAGGCCGACGTTTATTCGCATGTCGACAAGGACGGCAAGAAATTCGGCGAGGAGCTCGAACGGATCGGCTGGAAGGGCACCGAGAAAGTCGGCGAGCGCAAGATCCACGCTTTCTTCGAATTGCACATCGAGCAGGGCCCGATCCTTGAGGACGAGGGCATCGATATCGGTGTCGTCACCCACGGGCAAGGGTTGAAATGGCTGCAGGTGACGCTGACCGGCAAGGAGGCGCACACCGGCTCGACGCCGATGCCGAAGCGGCGCAATGCCGGGCTCGGCATGGCGCGGGTGATCGAACTGGTGCACGAGATCGCCATGGACTATCAGCCCGACGCCGTCGGCGCGGTCGGCCATATGGAGGTCTATCCGAACTCGCGCAACATCATCGCCGGGCGCACCGTCTTCACCATCGACATCCGCTCGCCGGAAAAGGAGGTGCTGGACGCCATGGACGGGCGCATCCGCGAAGGCATCGACACGATCTGCGACGCGCTCGACATCAAATATCAAATCGAGCAGGTCGGCCATTTCGACCCGGTCACTTTCGACGCGGGCTGCGTCAAGGCTGTGCGGGATGCGGCGGAGCGCCTGGGATATACGCATCGCAACATCGTCTCCGGCGCCGGCCATGACGCCTGCTGGATCAACCGCGTCGCACCCACCGCAATGGTGATGTGCCCCTGCGTCGACGGTCTCAGCCACAACGAGGCCGAGGAAATCACCAAGGAATGGGCAGCGGCCGGCGCCGACGTGCTGTTCCATGCGGTCGTCGACACGGCGGTGATTGTCGAATGATGGGATAGCCTCGCAACGCCGCTCACAAGAAGCGCGAAGAGAACAAAGGGAACATGAAAATGTCCAAAGTCATCAAGAATGGCACCATCGTCACCGCCGACCGCACGTGGAAGGCCGACGTGCTGTTCAAGCACGGCAAGATCATCGGCATCGGCTCGGATT
This sequence comes from Mesorhizobium sp. M0522, assembly GCF_040321085.1. Classification (NCBI taxonomy): domain Bacteria; kingdom Pseudomonadati; phylum Pseudomonadota; class Alphaproteobacteria; order Hyphomicrobiales; family Phyllobacteriaceae; genus Mesorhizobium; species Mesorhizobium sp. M0522. The sequence continues at coordinate 84,607 of NZ_JAMYQW010000017.1, read as the reverse complement.
TGCATGGCGACCATGAGTTCGACGCCAGCGGCTGCTATGTGATGCCGGGCGGCATCGACCCGCATACCCATCTCGAAATGCCGTTCATGGGCACCTATTCGGCCGACGACTTTGAATCCGGTACCCGCGCGGCCCTTGCCGGCGGCACGACGATGGTCGTCGATTTCTGTCTGCCGGCGCCGCAGCAGTCGCTGCTCGAGGCCCTGCAGATGTGGGACAACAAGACCTCGAAAGCGTCCTGCGACTATTCCTTCCACATGGCGATCACCTGGTGGGGCAAGCAGGTGTTCGACGAGATGGCCACCGTCGTCGACAGGGGCATTACCTCGTTCAAGCATTTCATGGCCTACAAGGGCGCGCTGATGGTCGATGACGACGAGCTCTATTCGTCGTTCCAGCGCTGTGCCGATCTTGGCGCGCTGCCGCTGGTCCATGCCGAGAATGGCGACGTGGTGGCGGCGCTGTCGCAGAAGCTGCTTGCGGCGGGAAATAGTGGTCCGGAGGGACACGCCTATTCGCGCCCGCCGGAAGTGGAAGGCGAGGCGACCAACCGCGCCATCATGATCGCCGACATGGCCGGCGTGCCGCTCTATGTCGTGCATGTCTCCTGCGAGCAGGCGCACGAAGCCATCCGCCGGGCGCGCCAGAAAGGCATGCGGGTATTCGGCGAGCCGCTGATCCAGCACCTGACGCTGGACGAGAGCGAATATTTCAACAAGGACTGGGACCACGCGGCGCGCCGGGTGATGAGCCCGCCCTTCCGCAACAAACTGCACCAGGATTCGCTGTGGGCCGGCCTGCAGGCCGGGTCGCTGCAAGTGGTGGCGACCGACCATTGTGCCTTCACCACCAAACAAAAGCGCAACGGCGTCGGCGACTTCACCAAGATCCCGAACGGCACGGGCGGGCTCGAGGATCGTTTGCCGGTGCTGTGGACGACCGGCGTTAAGACCGGCCGGCTGACGATGAACGAGTTCGTCGCGGTGACCTCGACCAACATCGCCAAGATCCTTAACATGTACCCGAAGAAGGGCGCCATCGTCGAAGGCGCGGACGCCGACATCATCGTCTGGGACCCGAAGCGCAAGAAGAAGATCACGGCCAAGAAGCAGCAGTCGGTGATCGACTACAATGTCTTCGAAGGTTTTGAGGTAACCGGCCTGCCGCGCTTCGTCTTCTCGCGCGGCGAACTGTCGATCGAGGGAAACGAGGTCAAGGCGAAGCCCGGCCATGGCGAGTTCGTCGCTCGCGAGCCGAACGCGGCGGTCAACCGGGCGCTGTCGACGTGGAAGGAAATTTCCGCGCCGCGCAAGGTGGAACGGACGGGCATCCCGGCGACGGGCGTTTGAGCTTGGCGAGCCACGGAGCGATTATCTCAATGGCCGCGGTGATCCTTGCCGCCGGGCCGGCGGCGGCTGACGTCCTTGCCGGCTCCTTTGGCAATGAGGTCGGTTGCGCTGGTGTACGGCTCGGTTATCAGGACAGCGACGATTATGTCGTGCTGACCGCCGACGGCGTCGAAACCTATGGCAGCGGCTGCCAGTTCGCACAGCGACTGACGACAGCGCCTGGCACCTTGTTGTTGAGCTCCACCTGTTTCGCCGAGGGCGAGGAGGGCACGACCACGGATGTCGTCAAGGTCATCAACAGAGGAGGGGACGGTTTCTTCGTGACCATTCCCGGCCTTGAGGAGATAGGGCCGCTGAAATCATGTTCGTGACGGTGCCGATGACGACCGCTGCCTCGATGCCGGCGTCAGGCGACCAACCCGTCCAGTTCCGGCAGCAGGACGACGCTTTCCTGTTCGTTGGGATCGGTTCGGGCAATGACCGCCGAGGCGGGGCCGTCGCTCAGATTGGCCGGCAGATGCGGCACGCCGGGGGGAATATAGAAAAGATCGCCGGCCTTGACCACGATATGCTGTTCGAGCCGGTCGCCATACCAGGTATGGACTTCGCCGGAGAGCACATAGATCGCGGTTTCATGGTTTTCGTGCATATGCGCCTTGGCGCGGGCACCCGGCGGCATGGTCAGCAGATGCATGCAGATGCCGGACGAGCCGACTGTTTCGGCGGCGATACCGGCGAAATAACTCAGGCCCTGCTTGCCTTCATAAGAGCTTTCAGGGCGGATAAGATGGCAAGTCGGTTTGGGCGACATCGGGGCAACTCCGGGCGTCTATCTGATGGGACAAGGGCGCGTAGAACTGGGGCGAGTAAAACTGGGGCGAGTAGAACTGGGGCGAGTAGGACTGGGCGAGTGGAAAGCAACATCAGGGTAAAATCAATGGGATTCCGGCCGGCGCCGCAGTGGCCGGAAGCGACAGGCTACGGCCGATGACGGGAGTATCGCCAGCCGTTGTTTCGGCAAGCAAGCTTGGCCTGACCTTCCAGACCAATGATGGTCCGGTGCAGGCGCTGTCGAATGTCGACCTGACCATCGGCAAGGGGGAATTCGTGTCCTTCATCGGGCCCTCCGGCTGCGGCAAGACGACCTTGCTGCGCGTCATCGCCGATCTGGAGAAGCCGACATCGGGAGCCATCTCCGTCAACGGCATGACGCCCGAGCAGGCGCGCCAGAGCCGCGCCTATGGCTATGTCTTCCAGGCGGCCGCACTTTATCCGTGGCGCACGATCAAGCGCAATGTGGCACTGCCGCTGGAGATCATGGGCCTGTCCAGGGCGGAGCAGGCGGCGCGCATCAAGCGCACTCTCGACCTTGTCAACCTCAGCGGCTTCGAGAAGAAATACCCCTGGCAGCTTTCGGGCGGCATGCAGCAGCGCGCCTCGATCGCGCGGGCGCTCGCCTTCGATGCCGACCTTTTGTTGATGGACGAGCCGTTCGGCGCGCTGGACGAGATCGTGCGCGATCACCTCAACGAACAGTTGCTGGAGCTTTGGGAGCGGACCAACAAGACTATCTGCTTCGTCACCCATTCGATCCCTGAGGCGGTCTATCTGTCGACGCGCATCGTCGTCATGTCGCCGCGCCCGGGGCGTGTCAGCGACGTCATAGAATCGACGCTGCCGAAAAAGCGGCCGCTCGATATCCGCGAGACGCCGGAGTTCCTGGCCATCGCGGCACGCGTGCGGGACGGGCTGAGGGCAGGGCACAGCTATGATGATTGAGGGCGCGCGCGACGGGCTTGCGCGTTCGACGCAGGAGGTGCATCGCCCTCGCGAGGGACGCGCTAACCGTGCTTTCGTCATCCTAGGGCGGAGCCGCCGCGAAGCGGCGTGCGCAGACCCTAGGATCCATGCCGTGATGTCGGGCGAAACGCGCAAGCGGTCGAGAATAAGCGTTACGCAGAGCGGTGCGGAGGGAGCCATTTTCAGCACCGTTGCGGAGCGGGGAGATAATGGCATGGATCCTAGGGTCTGCGCCGCGTCGCTTCGCTCCTTGCTTCGCCCTAGGATGACGAAAGCGTGGTTGGGCGCTCCCTTTACTCACGCCGCTTCGCGGCTGCTCCGCCCTAGGATGACGAAAGAAACGATTGCCGTAGCAAAAGTACCTGGCCTCCGCTTCGCTCCAGCCACCCTCTCCCCGTTGGGGAGAGGAGGGCGCTTACCCGGCGAGGCCTGCTAGATGGACTCGTTTCGCGACAAGATCGTTCCGGTGACCTCGATCCTCCTGGGCGTCGTCGTCGTCTGGTACGTCATGGCTGTCATCCTCAACGCGCCGTTCCAGCGCGATCTCGACCGCCGCGCCAATCAGACGCCGGGTATTGTGGAATTCATCGGCAAGACGCTGGTACAGCCGAAGCCGACGCTGCCGGCGCCGCATCAGGTGGCGGTGAATTTTTTCGAAAACACCTTTCTGCGCAGCATCACCTCGAACCGCAGCCTTGTCTACAATGCCTGGGTGACGCTGTCGTCGACGCTGCTCGGCTTTGCTTTCGGCACGGCGCTCGGCATCGTCATCGCCGTCGGCATCGTGCATGTGGCGACGCTCGACCGCAGCCTGATGCCGTGGATCATCGCCTCGCAGACCATTCCGATCCTGGCGGTGGCGCCGATGATCATCGTCGTGCTGGCGGCGGTCGGCATCACCGGGCTTATCCCGAAGGCGCTGATCTCGACCTATCTGTCGTTCTTCCCGGTGGCGGTCGGCATGGTGAAGGGACTGCGCTCGCCCGAGCTCACCCATCTCGACCTGATGCACACCTATAATGCCAGTGCCTCGCAGGCCTTCTGGAAATTGCGTGTGCCGGCTTCGGTGCCGTTCCTGTTCACCTCGATGAAGGTGGCGGTGGCCGCCAGCCTGGTCGGCGCGATCGTCGGCGAGTTGCCGACCGGCGCCGTCGCCGGCATCGGCGCCAAATTGCTCGCCGGCGCCTACTACAGCCAGACCATCGACATCTGGTCGGCTCTGGTTGCCGGGTCGGTGGTCGCGGCGCTGCTGGTGATGGTCGTCGGCATCGCCGGGCGCCTCGTCGACCGCGCCATGGGCGGGAGGCCGGCATGAGCTCCATCCTGAGCCTTTCCTCAATCACGCCTCGATCCTGGCAGGGGTATGCCGCGCTTGTCCTGCTTGTCGGCGCGCTGCTTCTTTGGCCGCTCGTCAGTGCTACGCCCGGTTACGGCATGGCGACTACGGTTTTGATTTTCATTTTGCTGCTCGTGGCAATCGAGGCCGACAACTTTCCACCGATGATCGGGGTGGTGTTGCTGTTCCTTGGCGCGCATGGCGCAGCGTGGATGCTGCTCGCCGGCATAACCGACAATGAGGGCAGCGCTCGCGCATCCTTCTATCTGCTGCTCGTCGCGGCGTGGTTTCTGGCCTGGCGCTGCGTAACGGTCCTGTCGTCGTTTCGCCCGACATCGCGCTGGGCGTCAACCGCCCTGCGCCTGATCATTCCGGCCATCTTCGGCGCCTGGATCCTGATCATCTGGGAGGCGGTGACGCGTGGTGCCGGCATTCCCTTCATCCTGTTGCCGCCGCCAAGCGCCGTCGGTGCACGCATCGTCGGGTCGCTGCCGGTGCTGGGGGCCGATGTCAGGCAGACCATCTTCAAGGCGGTTATCTTCGGCTATGTGGTGGGGAGCAGCGCCGGCTTCCTCGTTGCCATCGCCGCCGACCGCGTGCCGTTCCTGCGGCGCGGGCTTTTGCCGATCGGCAATATGGTGTCGGCGCTGCCGATCATCGGCGTCGCGCCGATCATGGTCATGTGGTTCGGCTTCGACTGGCAGTCGAAGGCAGCGGTGGTCATCATCATGACCTTCTTCCCGATGCTGGTGAACACCGTTGCCGGGCTTGCCGCCTCCGGCCATATGGAGCGCGACCTGATGCGCACCTATGCCTCGAGCTACTGGCAGACGCTGTTCAAGCTGCGGCTGCCGGCGGCGGCACCCTTCATCTTCAATGCGTTGAAGATCAATTCGACGCTGGCGCTGATCGGCGCCATCGTCGCCGAGTTCTTCGGCACGCCGGTGGTCGGCATGGGATTCCGCATTTCGACGGAAGTCGGGCGGATGAACATCGACATGGTGTGGGCGGAAATCGCAGTTGCAGCACTTGCGGGTTCGGTCTTTTATGGCGTGGTCGCTCTTTTCGAGAGAGCAGTCACGTTTTGGCATCCCTCTGTCCGTGGTGGATAGGGGCGGTGGGTTTAGGGCGCTAACTTCAGAGGGTAAAAACATGAAAAGACTTGTTGTTTCGATGCTGGCCGGCGCGATGTCGCTTGCCGCGTTCCAGGCGATGGCCGCGGACAAGGTGACGCTGCAGCTGAAATGGGTCACCCAGGCACAGTTCGCCGGCTATTATGTCGCCAAGGCCAAGGGCTTCTATGACGCCGAGGGCCTCGACGTCGATATCAAGCCCGGCGGACCGGACATTGCACCGGAGCAGGTTATTGCCGGCGGCGGCGCCGACGTCATCGTCGACTGGATGGGCGGTGCGCTGGCTGCGCGCGAGAAGGGCGTGCCGCTGGTCAACATCGCCCAGCCGTTCAAGAAGGCCGGCATGGAGCTGGTCTGCCCGAAGGACGGTCCGATCAAGACGGAAGCCGACTTCAAGGGCCACACGCTCGGCGTCTGGTTCTTCGGCAACGAGTATCCGTTCTATGCCTGGATGAACAAGCTTGGCCTCAAGACCGATGGCGGGCCGGACGGCGTCACCGTGCTCAAGCAGAGCTTTGACGTGCAGCCGCTGATCCAGAAGCAGGCGGATTGCATTTCGGTCATGACCTATAACGAGTACTGGCAGCTCATCGACGCCGGCTACAAGCCGGAAGAGCTGACCGTCTTCAACTATTCCGCCATGGGCAATGATCTGCTCGAAGACGGGCTCTATGCCCTGGAGGACAAGCTCAAGGATCCGGCCTTCGAGGATAAGATGGTGCGTTTCGTGCGCGCTTCGATGAAGGGTTGGAAATACGCCGTCGACAATTCCGACGAAGCGGCCGGCATCGTCATGGACAATGGCGGCCAGGACGAGAATCACCAGAAGCGCATGATGGGCGAAGTCGCCAAGCTGATCGACAATGCCGATGGCAAGCTCGATCCGGCGACCTACGAGCGCACCGCCAAGGCGCTGCTCGACCAGAAGATCATCAGCAAGGAGCCTACCGGCGCCTACACGACGGCGATCACCGACAAGGCCATCAAATAGGGCTGTCAAACTGGCTTGTAGCGGAAAAGGGGCGGGCGACCGCCCCTTTTTAGTGGGAGGTAAAATGAACGTTACCGGCGGAAACATCCGCTCGCAAAATCGTTGTGCCGGTGCACCCGCCCAAGGGTGTCACAACGGAGGTTTCCATGCGCATCCAGTCCTTCACGCCGATGCTTTCGGCGCTGGCCATTTCTGCAGCCATCTTCTCTGCTTCACCGGCCTTGGCCGAAACCATAAAGATGACGGCGACGCTCGATGGTGCTCAGCAGAACCCGCCCGTCACCGCGAAGGGCAAGGGCACCGCCACGCTCAGGTTCAACACCGCCACCAAGAAACTCAGCTGGACCGTGAGATATTCCGGCCTCAGCGGGCCGGCGAAGGCCGCACACATTCACGGCCCAGCGGAAAAGGGTCAAAACGCCGATCCAGTGGTGCCGTTCGAAGGCAAGCTGAAGAGCCCGATCAAGGGTTCGGCGACATTGACTGATGCCCAGGCCACCGATCTTGAGGCTGGCAAATATTACGTCAACATCCACACCGCGGCCCACGCGGACGGCGAGATCCGCGGCCAGATCGAGAAGGCCAAATAGGCAGATCACGACGACAAAACAGGGCAATCATCCTGTTTTGTCAGGCCTTGTCGCGAATCTGGGTCATCGTGCGGGTCGGCGTGATGGCTTCAGGGTCGAGCCTGATCTCTACGATCGACGGCTTGCCGCTGGCCCGCGCTCGCTCGAAGGCCGCGGCGAAGTCGGCGGTCTTTTCCACCGTCTCGCCATGGCCGCCATAGGCACGGGCCAAAGCAGCAAAGTCGGGATTCTTCAAGTCCGTGGCGACGACACGGCCGGGATATTCGCGCTCCTGATGCATGCGGATGGTGCCGTAGATGCCATTGTTGACGACGATGACGATGATCGGCAGCCCGTATTGCACGGCGGTGGCGAATTCCTGGCCGTTCATCAGGAAACAGCCGTCGCCGGCGAAGGCGATCACGTCGCGGTCGGGGAAAAGCTGCTTGGCGGCGACCGCCGCCGGCGTGCCGTAGCCCATCGAGCCGGATGTGGGTGCTGCCTGCGTGCCGAAACGCCGGAAGCGATGGTAGCGATGCACCCAGGTGGCGTAGTTGCCGGCGCCGTTGGTGAGGATGGCGTCGTCCGGCAGCATCGTTTCGAGATAATTCATGATCGGCCCCATCTGGACGGCGCCGGGGCCGCTCTCCGGAGGCGTCGACCAGTCGAGATAGGCGGCGTGCAGCTTCGCTGCCTCAGCCGCCCACACCGGCGTTGCGGCCGGCTTGCGTCTGGCAAAGGCTTCGACGAAAGCGGCAGGCGAGGCATTGATCGCCAGCGCCGGCCGGTAGACGCGGCCGAGTTCGCCGGCGTCGGCATGGATATGGACCAGCGTCTGGTCGGGGTAGGGACTCTTCAGCAGCGTGTAGTCGGATGACGGCATCTCGCCCATGCGGCCGCCGATCAGCAGCACAAGGTCGGCCTGCTTGATGGCGGTTGCTACCTTGGGATTGATGCCGATGCCGACATCGCCGGCATAGTTCGGGTGGAGATGGTCGAACAGCATCTGGCGGCGGAAGGAGCAGCCGACCGGCAGCGACCAGGCTTCGGCTATCGTCCGCATCCGTGCAACGGCCTCCGCGTCCCAGCGCGTACCGCCGAGGATGACGAAGGGCCGCTTTGCCTTGTTGAGCAACACTTCCAGTGCGTCGAGCTCGACTTCGCCAGGCCGCGTCTCGACAGGGGTATAATGCCGGGCGTCCGGTGCCTCGGCGAGGCTGGTCAGCATGTCCTCGGGCAGCGAGATGACGACCGGGCCCGGGCGACCGGACGTCGCCACCGCAAAGGCGCGTGTGACGAATTCGGGTATGCGTGCGGCGTCGTCGATCTCGACCACCCATTTGGCGATATCGCCGAAGAACCTGACGTAGTCGACCTCCTGGAAGGCCTCGCGCCCCTTGGCGTGGCTGGCGACCTGGCCGATGAACAGGATGAGGGGGACTGAATCCTGCATCGCGATGTGGATGCCGGCCGAGGCATTGGTGGCGCCTGGGCCGCGGGTGACGAAGCAGATGCCGGGCCTGCCGGTCAGGCGGCCATGGCAGTCGGCCATCATTGCGGCACCGCCCTCCTGGCGGCAGACGGTGGTGCGGATCGGCGAATCATGCAGCGCATCGAGCACCGCCAGATAGGATTCGCCGGGTACGCAATAGATACGGTCCGTTCCGTTGGCTTCGAGCGCATCGACGATGAGTTGTCCGCCGGTCTTCATTTTCCTGACCTCTCCAGTTCGGCAAGGATTTCTTGGGTGTGTTCGCCGAGACGCGGCGACGGGCGCTCATAGACCAGCGGCGTGCCGGACATGACCATCGGCGCCCGCACCGAGGGCAAGAGATTGCCATGGCCGTCATCGAGGTCGAGCCGCATGCCGCGCGCTATGGTCTGCGGGTCGGCAAACATCTGGCCGATGTCGTTGATCGGGCTGGCCGGCACTCCGGCAGTCTCAAGTCTGGCCAGCAACGGGTCGCGATCGAAGGCTTTCAGCGCCTCGATCATATGCTCGCGCAGCTTTGCCCGGTTGGCGACGCGGGCGGGATTGGTGGCGAAGTCAGGGTTCGACGCCAGCTCGTCGAGGCCGACGGCAGCGCAGAACTTTGCGAACTGGCCGTCATTGCCGACCGCCAGGATGATGTGGCCATTTTTCACCGGCACCACTTCGTAGGGCGCGATGTTCATATGCGCATTGCCCATCTGCACCGGCGACTGTCCGGAGACGAGATAGTTGAGGTTCTGGTTGCCGAGCGTCGAGATCTGGGTGTCGTAGAGCGCCATGTCGATATGCTGGCCTTCGCCGGTCTTCTCGGCATGGCGAAGCGCCGCCTGGATGGCGATGACCGAATAAAGCCCGGTGAAAACATCCGATATAGCGACGCCCGCCTTTTGCGGTTCGCGGCCGGCTTCGCCGGTGATCGACATCATGCCGGCCATGCCCTGGATGATGAAATCATAGCCGGCACGCGGCGCATACGGTCCCGACTGGCCAAAACCGGTGATCGAGCAATAGATCAGCCGCGAGTTGATTTTCCTCAGGCTGTCATAGTCGAGGCCGTATTTCTTCAGTCCGCCGACTTTGAAGTTTTCGATCAGCACGTCCGATGTCGCGACCAGCCGGCGCACCGTCTCGGCACCCTCGGGCGTCGAGAAGTCGATGGCGATGGAGCGCTTGCCGCGGTTGCAGGAATGGTAATAAGCGGCCGAAAGGTTCTCGCCGTCATGGCCGATGACGAAGGGCGGTCCCCATTTGCGGGTGTCGTCGCCGCCGTCCGGGCTCTCGACCTTGATCACGTCGGCGCCGAGGTCGGCAAGCAGCTGTCCGGCCCATGGCCCGGCGAGGATGCGTGCGAGTTCGATGACGCGGATGCCTTTGAGCGGAGGCTCAGTCATGGATCACCGTGGTTGATCGAAAGCGCAGCCTCTATCAATCCCGCGCGCCGCTGTCACGGCCCTTGCAATGGGCCAGTATCACTGTGCCCTCAGCACACGGTCGGCCCAGGCGGCAAAATCCTCCATGATGATGTCTCGGTTGATCTCGTTCAGGCTTTCGTGGCGGGTTTTGGCGTAAACCTTTGAAACGAGATTCGAAAAACCCATCATGTGCATCCGGCCGGCAAGATGGCTGACCGCCTTGCCGCCGTCCGAGGCCGGATCTTGCTCGCCTCCGACCAGATTGACGAACAGGTCGCGCCGCACGCCGGAAAAATTGCGGTCGCTGCCGCAATGCAGCGTCATCATGACGATGTCCTGCCACATCGACACCGATGCGTCCCAGCCGCAAAGCGGGTCGGCGATGTATTTCTCGACTTCAACGGCATCGCGCGACAGCCAGTCGAACGGCGTCCGGTGATTGGGCACCGCCTTGCCCCAGGCCCGGAACGTCAGGCGGGGCAGCATGCGCGACGGCACGTCCGAGCCAAGCCGGAACTTTTCCCAACCAAGCATGGCCAGCGCGATTTGGCCGAGCAGTCCGGCCGAGAAATTGCCGTTCCAGATCGCGGCGGCATGGATGCGCGCCGAGTGGCGGAGGACAAAGTTCAGCGAGACCGACGCGCCCAAGGAGTGACCGAAGACGATGACCGGCAGGCCCGGCTGTTCCCTGGCGATGAGATCATGGACGGCGGCGACATCGGCGATGACCTTGGCACCGCCATCCGCATCGGCGAACCTGCCAGGTGGCGCGTCGGGCGCCTTGGTGGCGCCGTGGCCACGGTGGTCGTGCGCGTAGACCTGGTAGCCGCGCTCGCCAAGGAAATCGGCGAAACGGGCATAGCGCGCCGCGTGCTCGGCCAACCCGTGATTGACCTGGACAATGGCGCGCGGTTGGCCGCTTGCGTGTTTCACATAAAGGTTGAGCTCGGCGCCGGTCGGCGATGCCAGCATCCTCTGCTTGTCAAATGGCATGTCTCGCTCCCGTCGGCGACTGTTGGGCGACGCAGCGATCGACGTCAAGGGGCGTAGGGTACCCATTCGACGGTAGTTGACAGCATGCTGTCAATATGACTACATGACAGCATACTGTCAAATGGTCAGCGGCAGATTGGGGGTATGACTATGAAAACCACCGGGGCCATTTCGCGGCGTGCAATCTGCTGGCGGGCTTCGCCTTCACGACGGCCACCCTGTTGTCAGGGATTGCTGCGTTCAGTCAGGAAACCAGGGAGATGACCATGATGACGTCCACTGTTCCAGGCCCGCAAGGCCAGCTTGCCACTTATAGGATCAACGCCGGCAATGGCCTGCCGATCATGTTCCTGCATGGAGATTGCAGCCGCGCTTCCCACTGGGACCGGGTGATGCAGCTCTCCGTCGAAGGCCGCGAGGCGGTAGCCTTCGATTTTCGCGGTCATGGCGCCTCCGCGCCGGCGCAGGACGGTGACTATGGTTATGACGGTCGTGCAATGGATGTCGGTGCCGTGGCCGACGCGTTTGGCCTGAAGCGGTTTCTCATTGTCGCGCACAGCGGCGGCGGTGGCGTGGCGCTCGCTTATGCCGCCAGCCATGCCGACCGGGTCGCCGGTGTCTTGCTCGTCGACCCGGCGACCGATCCTCGTGCGCTGCCGCAGGCGATTCGTGACGGCTTTGTCCGCGATCTGGCCGGTCCGCAAGGCCGTGATGTCCTGAACGCCTATTACACGTCGATTGCCGGTCCTAACGCGGCTGTTTGCCAGCGTGTTCTGGCCGATGCGGCAGTGGTCGATCCGGCGGCGAGGGCAGGTGTCGGCAAGGCACTGGCCGAATGGAACCCGGAGCCGGCACTCGATGCGTATCGCGGGCCTATGTTCGTATTGGCTACCGAGGCCAGTGACACTCCAGCCGCGCTCTACCGGCTGCGCACGGACATTCCGCGCCAGATCGTGGCGGGCGGCGGCCATTGGGTGATGCTTGACAAGCCCGTGGTCGTAGCCGAAGCCGTTAATAATTTCGTCGCGACCATCGAGGCCGGCCAGAAATGACGACCAGGACCGAAGCGGCAAATGTGCTCACCGAACTGGTGCTTGCCGTGTTCAGGATGAACGGCAGTTTTCTGGATGCGGCCGACCGGCTGGCCGCTCCAACCGGGCTGACGGCAGCGCGCTGGCAGGTTTTGGGTGCAGTTTTGAAGGAGCCGAAATCTGTGGCCGACATCGCCCGCGACATGGGTCTCGCCCGTCAGAGTGTACAGCGGCTGGCCGACATACTGGCTGCGGAGGGGCTTGCCGCCTACGCCGACAATCCGGCGCATCGCCGCGCCAAGCTGTTGTCGATAACCGATGCCGGCCGGGCAGCGGTCAAGAATATCGGCACACGCCAGCATGTTTGGGCGAACCGCGTTTCGGAGGGTATGGACGCCGACGCGCTGAAAGCCTCGCTTGATCTGCTGCGCACCCTGACGGAACGGGTGGAGGCGGGCGGATCCTGATCGACCACGCGGGAGCCGTCTCAATGCGCTGGCGATTGTTTTTACGGCCGGCGAAAGAAATCGTAATTCTGACATGTCGCAAGTTTCTAGCTTGCGGCGTGAATCACGAGGAGTGCCGGAATGCGGATTTGGGCGATATGGGGGGCGGTGTTTCTTGCGTTTGCTGGCGCAAGCGCGGCGCGGGCCGATGTGAAGATGACCGGCTCTTTCGTCGCCGATGCCGCCTGTCCGGCAACGCAGACGATCAAAAGCGGCAAGAATCCCGGCAATGTCTCGACCGCAGCTGGTCAGAGTTATGATCTGCTGGCCGGCAACAAGGACGCGCCCACGCACTATCTCATTCGCGTGCCGGGCGCCGATCCGGAGCGCCGCTGGGTCAAGATCAGCTGCGGTCGTGTTTCGGGCGGCAGCGCGTCGACGATGCCGGCTGCACCGGCGCCTGCCGAGCCGAACAAGCCATCGGCGTCCGGAAAGCCGGAATATGTCTTCGCGCTGAGCTGGCAGCCGGCTTTCAGCGAGACCAAATCCAGCAAGGCCGAATGCCGTGCGCAGACCGCCGCCGGTTTCGATGCGACCCACTTCACCTTGCATGGGTTGTGGCCGCAGCCGAACGGAAATTTGTATTGCCAGGTCGCCGCAAGCGACAAGGCGAACGACGATCCGGCGCACTGGCGAGACTTGCCGCCGGTCACCCTTGACCCGAAAACGCGAGCGGAACTCGACCAGGTGATGCCGGGCACCGCATCCGCCCTCGAAAGGCATGAATGGATCAAGCACGGCACCTGCTACGGCAAGAGCCAGCAGGAGTATTTCGCCGACGCGTTGAACCTGATGCACGCGGTGAACGCTTCGCCGGTGCGCGATCTCTTCACCAAGAGCGTCGGCAAGCAGCTCACGTCCGATCAGATCCGCAGCACCTTCGACAGTGCCTTCGGCAAAGGCGCGGGCGACCGGGTCCGCGTGTCCTGCGTGGTCGATCCTTCGAACGGCAGGCGGCTGATCGGCGAACTGACGCTCGGCCTGACCGGCCCGATCGCTTCGAACGCTTCGCTCGGTGCCCTGCTGCTTGCCTCGGCGCCGACAGCCAAGGCTGGCTGCCCGAAGGGCGCGGTCGATGCCGTCGGGTTCCAGTAAACAGGCCGTACGCGATGCACCGGGGATGGTATGATCCCGGGGGCATCATTCATAGGGGGTGGCGATGAGTGGCATGACGGGCGGCGCGCTGGCGCGGCTGGCGTTCTGGGCCAAGGGCATGACGGCGATCCGCGACGGCCATATGGAGTGGCCGGGCTTTTCCTACACCGAAGTGGAGTGGGTGCGCATGACCACGCTCGCCAAACCCATCGGCGGCAGCACCTACCAATTGTTCACACTGGTCAACGCGGCGATCTTCATCGCCATCGCCGCGCTCGGGATCTTCTGTGTCTTCCTGCCGCTGGCGGCGCTGCTGTTCCCGGTACCGGCCGAAACCAGTGCGATCAAGTTTTCGCTGCTCCTGGCGGCATGCGCCTTCCTGATCATCGGCATCGGCCTGCCGATTTCGCTGCGTCTTTCGACCACGCTGGTGGCGCCGAAGGCAATGCGGGCCGCGCTTGTCGCCGTGCCCGGCGACCAGGCGCTTGCGGCAAAAGTGTCATGGCAGATCAACCGGATCACGCTCGTGCTCTGCGGCCTGCTGGTACCGGGCATTCTTCTGTTCATTGCCTACGACATCGAAGCCGGCCCGATTATTACCGCGTTGAAATGGCTGGCGATCGCGCTGATGGCGGTTTCGGTTGCGATCGGCGGATGGCAGCGGCGCAAACAATCCTGATTGAGCCAATCGCAGGCCTGGGCAGCGTTACGCGCCGGCGCTGCGCTCCGGCCTGGTCCATGTGTTGCGGGCGTCTGCTTCGTTGCCGCCCGGTTCGCCGACAACGCGATCGCGTCCCGTGGATTTGGCCTTGTAGAGACGCTGGTCGGCCAGCGCAAAGAGATCGGCAAGGCAACGGGTCGTCTCGCTGACCGTCGAGATGCCGGCGCTGACGGTAATGTCGAACCGGCTGGTGCTCGCGGACGTCTTGACCGCTTGCCTGACGGTTTCGCCCAGCAGCCTGGCGAGCGGCTGCGGACGCCAACCGAGGATGGCGAATTCCTCACCGCCGATCCTGAACAATTGATCTTCGGTCCCGACAAGTTCGCCAAGCAAAATCGCCAGGGCTTTCAGCACCTTGTCTCCCTCGGCGTGGCCGAAGCGGTCGTTGATCGATTTGAAGTGGTCGACATCGATGATCAGCAGGCTGAGCGGCCTGGCGGTCCGCAGGCTGGCGGCGACGGCGGCCTCGCCATCGCCGTCGAAGCGCCCCCTGTGCAGGAGGCCGGTGAGGCCGTCGCGACCGACATGCTCGACCAGCGCCTCATAGCGCTCGCGATAGGTCAGCGTGTCGAAAATGTCGGAAAGCCCGCGCGGCGCCGGCACCTGCCGCGCCTCGAACCACCTGATATAGGCGACCAGCATGGTGCTGTAGACCAGGGCCGCTGCCATCTTGGCGAACCAGCCGCCGAAGAACACCGCGACCGGCGCACCGGTGACAAAATGCAGCGCCGTGAAAAAGCCTGCCTGGTCGAAGGTGAGCACGCAGGCGACGGAGACCAGGATGCGGGTGAAAAGCGCCTTGCGCAGATATTTGCCGAGCTTTTCATAGAGCAGAATGATCAGGATGGCGTCGACGAACAGCAGCGTCGTGCCCCACACCATCAGCCAGCCCATCTCGTCGATGAAGCCGATGTCGGGAAGCTTGCCGTCGGGCAGCGGTGCGATGTCGTGCAGGCGCAGGATCAGCACGAGCCCGATCATCAGGGCATTGCCGAGCAGCAGGCCGTAAATCGGCTGCCGGACAGTTGCCGCGTCCTCCTTGATGTAGAGCAGGAGAAGCATCACCAGCTTGCCGGAAAACAGCACGGCCGAACCCGGCGATACCATGCCGAACGGCAGCGCGACGTAGAAGACGCTGGCGAGATAGGTTTCCAGGAAATGCATGACGCCAAGGGCGCAAACAAAGACGCCGAGGCCGATGCGGCCCCTGAACCGGAAAAGCGTGACCATGATGCCGAAATAGAGAACCGCTTCGGCAAAAAGCAGGAAACTGTTCAACACGGCCCGATCTCTCTCCCCGAAATCGCGGCTGCCAGCGATTTCCCATCCAACATTGTTTGACGCGGAATGGTTAACCGGAGCTTTCGCCCGGGCGTCCGCACCAAATGAAGCGGCTAAGCGTTTGTGGGTGCGACCAAATCCGCCTGGAGCGGGTCATCGTTTCACGGAACCGCTGAACCGCTCCATCTTTTTTGTTTTGACGCAATTCCGGACGGAAAACCGTTTCACGCTTTTCCTGGAATTGCTTTAGGGCCAAAACTGTTTGCCGTTCGCGGCCGCATCGCTTACATAGCCCCCAACTTCCATCCAATCCGACATCAGTCGACTTTTCAGGGAAAGCGCGCGTGGCACGCCAGTTCATCTATCACATGGCCGGCCTCAACAAGGCCTACGGCACCAAGAAGGTGCTCGAGAACATCCATCTGTCCTTCTACCCGGACGCCAAGATCGGCATCCTCGGCCCCAACGGCGCCGGCAAGTCGACGATCCTCAAGATCATGGCCGGCATCGACAAGGAGTGGAGCGGCGAGGCCTGGCTGGCCGAGGGTGCTACCGTCGGTTACCTGGCGCAGGAGCCGGCGCTCGATCCGAACAAGAACGTGTTCGAAAACGTCATGGAAGGCGTCGCCGCCAAGACCGCCATCATCGAGCGCTACAACGAATTGATGATGAACTATTCCGACGAGACGGCGGACGAGTCGGCCAAGCTGCAGGACGAGATGGACCGGCTCAACCTCTGGGATCTCGAACAGCAGGTCGAGATGGCGATGGAGGCACTCGGCTGCCCGCCCAAGGAGGCCGATGTCACCAAGCTGTCGGGCGGCGAACGCCGTCGCGTCGCGCTTTGCCAGCTCTTGCTGCGCCAGCCCGACCTTCTGCTGCTCGACGAGCCGACCAACCATCTCGACGCCGAGACGACGGCGTGGCTGGAAAAGCATCTGCGCGCCTATCCGGGCGCGGTGATGATCATCACCCACGATCGCTACTTCCTCGACAATGTCACCGGCTGGATCCTCGAGCTCGATCGCGGCCGCGGTATCCCGTACGAAGGCAACTACACCAAATATCTCGAAGCCAAGGCCAAGCGGCTCAAGCAGGAAGGCCGCGAGGACGATGCGCGCCAGCGGGCGATCGGCCGCGAGCGCGAGTGGATCCAGTCCAGCCCGAAAGCCCGGCAGACCAAGTCGAAAGCCCGTATCCAGGCGTTCCAGGATCTGCTGGATGCAGCCGACAAGCGGCGTCCGAGCGACACCCAGATCGTCATTCCGCATGGCGAGCGGCTCGGCAATGTGGTGATCGAGGTCGAGGGCCTCTCGAAGGGCTTTGGCGACACGCTTTTGATCGACGATCTCGAATTCAAGCTGCCGCCCGGCGGCATCGTCGGCGTCATCGGCCCGAACGGCGCCGGCAAGACGACGCTGTTCCGCATGATCACCGGCCAGGAAAAGCCCGATGCCGGCACCATCCGCGTCGGCGAGACGGTCAAGCTCGGTTATGTCGACCAGAGCCGCGACGCGCTCGACCCGACCAAGACGGTCTGGGAAGAGATCTCGGGCGGCGCCGAAGTGGTCAAGCTCGGCAAATTCGAAGCCAACACCCGCGCCTATTGCGCGTCGTTCAATTTCCGCGGCGGCGACCAGCAGCAGAAGGTCGGCAACCTGTCCGGCGGCCAGCGCAACCGCGTGCATCTGGCCAAGATGCTGAAGACCGGCGGCAATGTGCTGCTGCTCGACGAACCGACCAACGATCTCGATACCGAAACGCTGGCTGCACTTGAAGACGCGCTCGAGAGCTTCGCCGGCTGCGCCGTCATCATCTCGCACGATCGCATGTTTCTCGATCGCCTGGCGACGCACATCCTCGCCTTCGAGGGCGACAGCCACGTCGAATGGTTCGAAGGCAATTTCGAGGATTACGAGCAGGACAAGATCCGCCGCCTCGGCCCGGACGCGGTCAACCCGCACAGGATGACGTATAAGCGGCTGACGCGGTAGGACATTTACAGGGCGGCGAATTCTCAAATGATCTGAGGAACCAAGATGGCCGACTGGTCCGCCGCCCTCTACCTGAAGTTCGAGGACGAGCGCACCCGCCCCGCGCGCGATCTCGTTGCGCAGGTGCCGGTGCCGGAACCGCGGCGGGTGGTCGACATTGGCTGCGGGCCGGGCAATTCGACCGAATTGCTGGTCGAGCGCTGGCCGCAGGCGCAGATCAGCGGCTTCGATACCTCCCTCGACATGATCGAGAAGGCGAAGGCGCGCCTGCCCGGCGTCACCCTTGCGCTGGCGGATGCGGCGGCGTGGCAGCCGAACGAACCGGTCGACGTGATCTTTGCCAATGCGGTGTTTCAGTGGCTGCCGGAGCACCCGGCAGTCTTCCAGCGGCTGATGGGATTTTTGGCGCCCGGCGGCGCGCTTGCCGTGCAGATGCCGGACAATATGGGCGAGCCTTCGCACCGGCTGATGCGGGAGACCGCGGCCGAGATGCCGTTTGCCGAAAAGCTCGAGCGCGCGGCCCGCGCGCCGCTGCCGCCGGTCGCGTTCTACTACGACCTTTTGTCGCCATTCTCGGATCGGCTCGATATCTGGCACACGATCTACAACCATCCGCTGGCCGATGCCGAGGCGATCGTCGAATGGGTGAAGTCGACGGGGCTGAAGCCGTTCCTCGATCCGCTCGACGAGAACGAGCGGCAGCTTTTCCTGAAGCGCTACACGGCCAGGATCAGCGAAGCCTATCCGAAAACGGCAAGCGGCAAGGTGTTGCTGCGCTTTCCCCGTCTCTTCATCGTGGCGCGGCGTTCTGCTTAGAAACTCTTAGCTACACCCAAAAACAGCCAGCAGCGGATGCTTGACCGGCTTTCGCCGTCATGCGCATCTCGCTGGGGCAGGGATAAGGCCCTTCATGGGCCATGGGGGTGGATGATGACACTGAAAAAGATGGGTTTCGGCGGCAGTGTTTGTGCGGCCGCTGTGCTTGCCTTGTCTATATCGGCGGAGGCCAAGCGAGCGCGCTGCTTCGCCAGCGACGACGGCTATTTCTCGTGCAACTATCGGGCGCTGGACGATGCCGGCAGCTTTCGCATCTCGGCGCCGGGTTATCCGACCTACGTCCTGGAAATCGACGGACCGGGTTTTGCCTATGGCTATGTCAATCTCGGCCGCCGCAACGTGCCGCTGCCCGGGCAATTCGTGCGCAGCCGCGATGACGGTGCCTGCTGGAACAACCCGCAGACCAATACCAAGCTCTGCGCCTGGTAAAGACCCGTCCCAGGGACTTGATTTAAGCCGGCATAAACTGGCTAGGTGCAAAAGAGGTTGCGCCGAGCTTTTTGCGGCGTCGACATGAAGCCGCAACGCCTGCGCATGGGACGAACTGGAAATGCATCGCGTCATCATCAGCGGCATCGGCGTTGAAATCCCCGAAGCTTCGATCACCAATGAGGAACTCGTCGCCACCTTCAACGCCTGGGTGGACATGGAGAACATCCGGCGTGAGGTGTCGGGCGAGCCGCTGCTACAGAAATCGGACAGTGCCTTCATCGTCCATGCCTCGGGCGTCCAGACCCGCCACGTCATCGAACGGGAAGGCATCCTCGACCCGACCCGCATGGCGCCGCGCTTCCCGGCGCGGCCCGACGATGCGCTGTCGCTGGAGGCCGAGTTCGGCATCGCCTCGGCCGGCAAGGCGCTCGATCACGCCGGGCTGAAGCCTGGCGATATCGACCTGGTGATCTGCTCGGCCTCACACCATCAGCGGCCCTATCCGGCGATCGCCATCGAAATGCAGCAGGCGCTGGGTACGAAAGGCGCCGGCTTCGATATGGGGCTTGGCTGCTCTTCGGCAGCAGCGGCGTTGCACATCGCGGTCAATCTGGTGCGGGCGGGGGCGCATAAACGCGTGCTGGTGACGACGCCGGAGATCATCACCGGGCATCTTAATTTTCGCGACCGGCAGACGCATTTCATCTTCGGCGACGCTTCCGTGTCGATGATCGTCGAAGGGCTTGCCCAGGGCGAGAAGCGGCCGGGGCGCTTCGAGGTGCTCGACACGCGCGCCTGGACGCAGATGTCGAACAGCATCCGCACCAATCTCGGTTACTATACCCGCGCCACCCAGGACGATCCGTATATGATCGATCTGGAAGGCAATCTGATCAAGCAGATCGGCAACAAGGTGTTCAAGGAAGTCACCGTTGCCGGCCACAAATTCATCGTCGAATTCCTGGCCGAGCACGGGCTGACGCCGCAAGCGATCCGGCGCTTCTGGCTGCATCAGGCCAATGCGCGGATGAACGCCATGATCCTGAAACTGTCGTTCGGCCATGACGTCGACCACGACCGCGCGCCGATGGTGCTGGAGCGCCTCGGCAACACCGCCGCCGCCGGTGCCATCATCGCCCTGTCGGAGAACCATGCCGACATGAAGGCCGGCGACTACGGCCTGCTCTGCGCCTTCGGCGCCGGCTACTCGATCGGCGGCGCGCTATTGCGCATGCTTTAGATTTTGTTTTACGCATGTCGTTGTCCCAAAACCGCTGCACACCCTCGGTTCAAGCCCGAGGGCATGCTTTTGGGCGACATGCATTAGCTCGGCGCGAACGGCACCAGCATCGGAACGCGCCTGGCATAGTCGCATCAGCCGTCTTGATCGGAGCATCAGCGCTTTCGACTGGACCTGATGAGCTGACCGCGGCTAATTGCGCGTATCACGCGAGGCACGAACCCATGCTGGATCTTTTTCCCGAAGCCGAAACTCCGGTCGAGATCGTCCCGTCGCGAAAACTCGCCGCCAGGGTGGCAGCGCTTTACCTCGCACCGTTCGATCGTTTTGAGACACGAGCGGTGGATACGCTGCAACTCGGTTTCGACGGCATTGAAGGCGATTTCCATGCCGGCACGACGCGGCGCTCCGGCGGGCGGGAACCCTGGTATCCGCGCGGCACCGAGATGCGCAACGAGCGGCAATTGTCGATCGTGGCAGCGGACGAACTGGCAATCGTCGCCGAACGGATGGGCATCGCCGAGATCAAGCCGGAATGGATCGGCGCCAATCTCCTGATCGAAGGCCTGCCGCACCTCTCGATGCTGCCGACCGGCACGCAGCTGTTCTTCAAAGGCGGCGCGACCGTCAAGATCGACGCGCAGAACGGGCCTTGCCGGATCGCCGGCCGGTCGGTCGCCGAAAATGCCGGGATGCCCGACCATGAGGCCGGAGCGCTGCTGTTCCCGAAGGCGGCGAAGCGCTTGCGTGGGCTCGTCGCCTGGGTCGAGAAGCCCGGCACGATCACGGCCGGCGAGGAGATTTCGGTACGCGTGCCGGAGCAGTGGATTTACCGGGCCTAGTTGTTTTCCAGGCAAGGCGGCATTGCCAGTCAAAGCCGCGTTCCTTCGTGCCCCCCTCTGTCCTGCCGGACATCTCCCCCACGAGGGGGGAGATTGGCCGTCATCTCGGCTTTCGCCAATCTCCAACGTTGCTGACCGAGCGAGGCGCCGAAGCTGCCAATCTCCCCCTCGTGGGGGGAGATGTGTCCGGCAGGACAGAGGGGGGCGCGAAGGAACGCGACCTCTAGTCACGGCGTATTTTGTTCTTGCTTTGTGCCGGCAGCTATGCTACTAATTTGGATATGGTGCTGATTCGCACCGACGACCCGCCCACCGAGGCGGGTTTTTTATTTCAGGCTTTGAAAGTTCCGATGTTGCCGACCTGAGGTCGGCGGGACAGCGCCCCTCTCTGTCCTGCCGGACATCTCCCCCACTTGGGGGGAGATTGGCCGTCACCTCTCGATTTCGCCAATCACAACGGTGAAGCGCCGCAGAACTCGACGCGTGTGCCTGCCATTCTCTACGCCTCATCCTCATCGTCGAGCAGCCGGGTGGCGCGCCAGCGGGTGAGCACGATGTTGGTCTGTTCGATGACGAAGAAGCGCGCGGAATCGCGGTCATAGCCTTCGGCCAGCAGCTTTTCGTAGTCGGTGTGGGCGTGGCGAATATGCGCAATCGTCGCCAGCCATACGGCAATGCTCGGCGGCAAGCTCTTCATGTGCACGGCGCCGGCATCGGCACGGATATTTTCCATGTCGGCATAGGGCGCCAGCGGCAGGAGCGCTGTCAGCGCCTTGGCGATAGCGCGGCGGCGGCCGGTCGGCGCGCTCACTGCTCATCCCATCTGGGGGGCTCGCCCGATCTGGACGACTCGTCCCGCCCGGACATGGTCGCCTCGGCGAAGGCATCGGTCGAGGCGAAATAAGGCTTGATGTCGATGACCGGCGTGCCGTCGAGCACGTCGATGGCATCGAGATCGACGCGGCCGGTGTCGATGTCGACGCCAACCAGCCTGGCGACATGCAGCCCAATTGGGTTCGGCCGGGCAGGGGAGCGCAGCGAAAAGACGCCTTTCGGCTCCGTGGCATGGCGGGGTTTCTGGACAATCAGTTGCCGCGGTGCATGGTGCAGCCAGGACAGGACGATCACGTGGCTGGCGCGTTCCAGCCCAAGCAAGCCATCACGATAAGGCGGGTTGATGACCAAGTGCGCCGGCTGTCCCGTCTCCCGCGCGGCCTTCATGTTCTTGGGGCAAGTTTCCCGTGTCGTCCACGGCGAGGCGATGCGGCCGATGAAGACGACATGGCCATCCGGCGGCATCGTTGCCGGGTCGGTTTCCAGGAGCTTTTCGCCGCTGCGCGTCTCGAACATGGTTCTCGCCTCGATCATGCGTCCGTTTTTGCGCGATCCGCCACGCATGCGTCATTTTCTTGTCCGGAAGCGACATAGCGCTTGCAAGCCTATCCAAACCGACATAAACA
This sequence comes from Mesorhizobium sp. M0522, assembly GCF_040321085.1. Classification (NCBI taxonomy): domain Bacteria; kingdom Pseudomonadati; phylum Pseudomonadota; class Alphaproteobacteria; order Hyphomicrobiales; family Phyllobacteriaceae; genus Mesorhizobium; species Mesorhizobium sp. M0522. Next base: position 62,093 of record NZ_JAMYQW010000017.1, on the reverse strand, counting down.
TATGTTTATATCTTTTCAAAGAGAATGCTCGCATGCATGTCGCTCTCGACACGATGGTAGATACATTGAAGGCGGCGGCGGAATCCAGCCGGCTGCGCATATTGGCGCTGCTGTCGCGCGGCGATCTGACCGTTTCAGATCTCACCGAAATCCTCGGCCAGTCGCAGCCGCGCGTCTCGCGCCATTTGAAATTGCTGCTGGAGGCAGGGCTGATCGGCCGCTACCAGGAGGGCTCGTGGGCGTTCTTCCGGTTATCGGATTCCGACGCGTCGCGCGATTTCGTGCTCAGGCTGGTCTCCGGCATCCGCGGCGCCGATCCGCAGGTCGAGCGTGATCTCGAACGGCTGGCCGCAGTCAAGCGCAAGCGGCAGGACCGGGCTGCCGAATATTTCTCGGTAAACGCCGCAAGCTGGGACCATATCCGCTCGCTGCATGTGCCGGATCGCGCCGTCGAAGCAGCTCTCATCAAGCTCGTCGGCAAGCGGCCGTTCCAGTCGATGCTCGATCTCGGCACCGGCACCGGACGGCTGCTCGAGATCTTTTCGCCGCTCTATCGGCGCGGTGTCGGCATCGACATGTCGCGCGAGATGCTGACGGTGGCGCGCGCCAATCTCGACAAGGCCGGCGTTTCGAATGCGCAAGTGCGCCAGGGCGACATTTTTGCGCCACCGGTCGAACGCGACGCCTTTGATCTCGTTACCATCCATCAGGTGCTGCATTATCTCGACGATCCCGCCCGCGCCATCCGCGAGGCGGCGCGTCTGTTGCGCCCGGCCGGCCGGCTGGTGATCGTCGATTTCGCGCCGCACGCGCTGGAGTTCTTGCGCGAGGAGCACGCGCATATGCGTCTCGGCTTTTCCGACCGGCAAATTGGCGACTGGTTTTCCGAGGCCGGCCTCGACCTTGAGGACAGCCAGGAATTCGAGCCGCGCGGCGGCAACGAGGCCAAGCTCACCGTCAAACTCTGGCTCGGCCGCGATCGGCGCATGCTGATTGCCGAGCCTTCCAACGACAGACAACCGGCCAATGCGTATCCGATAGGGGAAACCGCCTGATGAACCAGTTCCGCTTCTCCCGCCGCCCCGACATCGGCGACAAGGTCAGGGTTTCGTTCGAGTTCTTTCCGCCGAAAAACGATGAGATGGAAGCAAGGCTGTGGGACACGGTCACCCGGCTTGAGCCGCTCAAGCCGAAATTCGTCTCGGTCACCTATGGCGCCGGTGGTTCGACCCGCGAGCGGACGGCCCGCACCGTCAAGCGCATCCTCAATGAAACGACGCTGACGCCGGCGGCGCACATGACTTGCGTCGATGCTGCGCGTCACGAGGTCGATGCGGTGATCCGGGAGTTCGCCGATATGGGCGTCAAGCGTTTCGTCGCCCTGCGCGGCGATCCGGCCGAGGGCGTCGGCGCGGCCTACCGGCCGCATCCGGAAGGCTATGCCAATGGCGCCGAACTGGTTGATGCGCTGAAGGGCGCCGGCGATTTCGACATATCGGTCTCGGCCTATCCGGAAAAGCATCCGGAGAGTCCGGATTTCGCCACCGACTTCGACATGCTGAAGCGCAAGGCCGACAACGGCGCGACGCGGGCGATCACCCAGTTCTTCTTCGACAACGATCTCTATGAGCGCTATGTCGAGCGGGCACGGCGGGCCGGCATCTACATACCGATCGTGCCGGGCATATTGCCGGTGCACAATTTCACCCAGGTCGCCAACTTCTCGGCGCGGTGCGGCGCATTGGTGCCGGCATGGCTGGCCGAGCGCTTCGATGGGCTGCAGAACGATCCGCAAACGCATGCGCTGGTGGCATCTGCCGTGGCCGCCGAGCAGGTGCTGGACCTTGTCGAGCGCGGCGTCGGCGATTTCCACTTCTACACGATGAACCGGGCCGATCTGGTCTTCGCCATCTGCCACATGATCGGCATCAGGTCGCACGAAGTCGAGGCGGCGGGATCCGCCGCGGCGTAAGGCGGCAAGCTCCTTTTTGAAATGTCAAAGATCGGGGGAATGCAAAAGGCCGGGCAAAACGCCCGGCCTTTCAAATGGTTTGGACTATTCGGTGCTGGTCTTCCCCCGCTCAGCGGCTTTATGGAAGGACGCCCATAATGAGGGCGCCGATGAATGCAAACGCAGCACAAATCATCAATGCGTTGATCGGCCTCGTCAGTCCCATGTCATAGCCTCCTCTTAAAGAGCTATGGCGAGAGTCTAGGGTCATTTGTGCCACAGGCAAGCAGAAACTTTGCTGCAATGCGACGAGATTGTGGAATTTGCGACCTGCCGTTTGCCGTTAGGCATTGAAACTCTTTGTCAAAAGCCGGCTCGGGACCTGTGAATAATTTGTGGCAAAGCCGTGGCAGCACGAGAATGGCAGCGCTACCGCGGCAGAAATCGGAATCGATTTTCGGAACGACTGAAGATTCGACGCGTCCTTTGCGCATCCAACCGGATGCTGCACGCTATACGCACTCTATACGAATGCGGTGGGCAATCGGCAGCGTTGTGAGATAGCCAGGACTTGAATTTTCTGCCAATTGGCAGTATATTGACTGCCAAGTGATGGAGGTCGGAATGAGTGTCGCTTATGCGGTTCGCGATCCTGCAAATCAGGCTTTGCCGGCAAATCTGGCGGATGCCTCGGCACGGGCGCGGCTCACGCCAGCGGCTGTTGCCGGCATCGTCAGGCTCGCAGACATCTGGCATCTGACCAGCACCGAGATCTGTACCTTGATCGGCGACGTGTCGGAGAGAACCTGGTTCCGCATGAAGAAAGGCGAGTGGGAGGGCGTTCTCTCCCAGGATTCGCTGACACGCATCAGCGCCCTGATCGGCATCTTCAAGGGACTGCGGCTTCTGTTCTCCGAAGCGCTTGCCGATGAATGGGTGCGGTTGCCGAACAAAGGGCCTCTTTATGGTGGCCGGCGCCCCCTGGACGTTATGATCGAGGGCGGCATTCCGAAGCTGCTGCAGGTTCGCCAACATATCGACGCTTTGCGCGGTGGACTTTGAATGCAGATCCCGCCGCGCGCTGACATTTCCCAGCGCGACACGATCCGGCTGATTTCGACAGGCAGGCTCAAGGAACCGGTCCTGATGCCATTGGCCAGGGATCATGGAGATTTGGAGGACCTTGCGGAGCTCGAAGGAGCCACCAGCGGCCGCCTTCAGGCGCAGCAAGGGGGATTGCCCGACCTCGATCCGCGCGAACTGGTTTTCGGGAGGCCGGGCTACACCTTCATCAATGCGGCGTTCGCTTACACCCGTCCGGGCGGCAATCGTTTCAACGATGATGCCAGGGGCGTCTGGTACTGTGGGTTCGATGCGGAAACCGCGCTCGGCGAGGTCTCGTTTCATCTGACGCGCGAGCTTGCCGCGATCGAACGGTTTGAAAACGTCACCGACTACGCGGAGCTCGTTGCCGACTTCATAGGCTCGTTTCACGATCTGCGCGGTGCTGAGTTCAGCAAGGACCCGGTGCTCGATCCGGATACTGTCTTAGCCTATCCTGCCGGTCAGGCGCTGGCGAAGCAACTCCGCAAGCAAGACGCCGCGACCGGTCTTGTGTATCCTTCCGTGAGACATGTCGGCGGGACCTGCCTTGCCGCCTTCCTTCCCGATCTCGTTCAGAATCTCCGGCAAGGCGGTATCTGGCGTCTGGAATGGCAGGGTTCATCTGTTCCCGCGATCACGCCCATATAGCGCCATCTCTAAAGCGCGTCGCGTTCGACCGGCCTCGTGCGACGCGCTTTAGGTTCTTGTTCTATGCATGTCGTTATCGCAAAACCGCTGCACACCTTTGCGCGACATGCATTAGCGCCGCCCGAACAGGCGACCATCGATGGTGACGAGGCCGAGGGCGATCAGCGCCATGCCGCCGAGTTCGAACAGTTCGAGCCGCTCGCCCAGGAACAGGAAGCCGAGCAGGATGGCACTGGCCGGCACGATGAGCGTGACCAGCGAGGCGTTGGTGGCGCCGGTCGAGGCGACGAGATTGAAATAGAGGATGTAGGCGAAGGCCGTCGACAGCAGCGCCAGTGCCAGCACCGCCGCCCAGACCGGCGGCGAGGCCGAAAACAGATTGGCGGCATCATAGGTGAACAGAACGACCGGGATCATGATGATGGTCGAGCAGGTCAATTGTCCGGCGGCAATGACCGGTGACGGCACGCCCTTGAGGCGGCGGGCAATCATCAGTGCAGCCGCATAGGATAGCGACGCTCCGATGAGCGCGAATTTCGCCCAGACCGGACCGCCGAGCCCGGCGACGAGGCCGGGGCCGATCATCACCGCCGTTCCCGCGATACCAAGGGCGATGCCGGCAAGCTTGTTCCACGACAGCTTTTCGTCGCTGGTCAGGGCGTTGGCGAGGATCAGCGTCCAGAACGGCGTCGTCGAATTGAGCACCGAGGCGACACCGGCGCCAAGCTCGGTCTGGCCGGCAAAGATCAGCGAGAAAGGAATGACATTGTTGGCGAGCGCCAGCAGGAAGAACAGGCCGGCATGCGGCAAGGCGAGGCGAAACGACGGGCCGCGGACCGCAAGATAGAGCTGCAACGCGATCGCCGCTATGGTGACGCGGAACAGCACCAGCACCAGCGGCGGAAGTTCCGCTACCGCAATACGGGCAAAGAAGAACGAGCCGCCCCAGATGGCGCCGAGCAGCAGAAGCTGCGCCCAGTCCTTGAGCACCATCGGACCGCGCATCGTGGTGGTGGCAGCTATCGCCATTGGTCGTCCTCCCAGACGAGATGCCTTGCTCTTCAGGCGTCTGTTCACGCCATACCCGATCCGGCCGCAAGGGCCACCCGAAACCTGAGCGATGGCCTAGCTCGCTCATAACTCGGCGTGCAGCACCGGCGTAGCGCCGCGAAGCCAGGGCGGCGAGACATAGAATTGTTTTCATTAGCCGCTAGCTTGGATTAATTGTGCGCAGCCTCAGTCAAGGGATTCGTCCATGCAGCGATTCGAAAATGCCCGCGAGGCAGCGCTGGCGCTTCGCCCGGACGATCCGATCTATTGCTTCCGCCCGCAGGTGCTGAAGGCGGACGCCAAACAGTTCATGGGCATGTTTCCCGGCAAGACCGCCTATGCGGTCAAGACCAATGGCGAGCGGATCGTGCTCAACGCCCTGGTCGAGGCCGGCGTCAGTGCCTTCGACGTGGCCTCGCCCGGCGAATTCGCTGCCGTGCGCGCCGTCTCGCCGGACGCCGAGATGCTCTACATGCACCCGGTCAAGGCGCAGTCGGACATCAGGCTGGCGCTGGAAAAATACGCCATCCGCGTCATTTCGCTCGACCATGAGGACGAGATCACCAAGCTGACCAGGGTGGTGCGGGCGCTCGACATCGATCCGGGCGCCATCACCGTGTTCGTGCGCATCCAGACGAAAGGCTCGGCGGCCTACGAACTGTCGAAGAAGTTCGGCGCCGGACCGGCCAATGCGGTCGAACTGGCCGAACGGCTGAACCGGACGGGCTACAAGGTCGGGCTGTGCTTTCACGTCGGCAGCCAGATAGAGGATCCCGACACCTATGAGCGGGCGCTGGCCTCCGCCGACTGGGTGCGCAACCGCGTCGGTTTCGACATTGCCGGGCTCGATGTCGGCGGCGGCTTTCCGGCCGAATACGGTCATGATCCGAACAGCCGCAAGCCGGAAATGCCGTCGCTCGGCCAGATCATGTCGCGGCTGTCGGGCGACCTCCAGGAGTACCAGTTCGACCAGATGCCGCTGGTGGCCGAGCCGGGCCGGGTGATCGTGGCTCGCTGCCTGTCGCTGATCGTGCGCGTGCTGCTGCGCAAGGGCAAAAGGCTCTACATCAATGACGGCATCTGGGCGTCGCTGTCGGATTCATGGACCGGCAAGATCACGCTGCCGGCGCGCTTCATCCCCGATCCGGCGATCCGCTCGCGCAATGGCGAGGACAAGACCATCGTGCCGTTCAAGGTCTGCGGCGCGACCTGCGATTCCGTCGATATATTGTCGCGGCCGTTCTGGCTGCCCGAAACCGTCGATACCGGCGATTGGATCGAGATCGGCCATATCGGCGCCTATTCGCTGTCGCTCAGAACACGGTTCAACGGCTTCTATCCCGACACCTTCGTCGAGGTGGCGACGCCGTTCGACGAAGGCGATGCGCCGCAGGGGTTCGCCAGCCTGGAGACGATGGCGGATTAGTTAATGGTTGGATAGTGAATAGTGAATAGTGAATAGTGAATAGAAGTAGTTCTTGCGTTCCGTCCCGCTCCCGTGAATCTTCACCATTCACCATTCACCATTCACCATTCACCATTCACCATTCACCATTCACCATTCACCATTCACCATTCACCATTCACCATTCAGTCAGGCCACGCCACCGCCAGCCTGGATGTTCTCGCCGGTCAGCCAGCGAGCTTCGTCCGAAGCCAGGAAAACCGCGACATCGGCGACGTCGCGCGGCGCTCCGATCCGGTCGAAGGGCGACATGCCGGCGGCCACGGCCCGGTCCCGTTCGGGAAGCAGGTCGGTGTCGGTGAAGCCTGGTGAAAGCGCATTCACGGTAACGGCGCGCGGGCCGAGTTCGCGCGAGAGGACGCGAACGAACTGCTCGACGGCTCCCTTGCTGCCGAGATAAAGCGCCGTCTGCGTGAAGAACATCCTGGTTCCACCGGTGGAAACGGCAACGATGCGACCACCGTCGCGAACGCGGCGCGCCGCTTCCTGAAGCGTGAAGAAGGTGCCCTTGGCATTGGCGCCGAAGACATGATCGAAATCCGCTTCGGTGGCCTCGACGAGCGGCTTTATGACGGCGACGCCGACATTGGCGACGACGATGTCAATCGGCCCCATCTGCCTTTCGGTTTCGTCGAACAACTTGCGAATGTCGGGAATGCTGGAGACATCCGCCTGGATGGCAACGGCTTTTCCGCCATTCCCTTCAATAGAGGCAACCACTTCCCTGGCGGCCTTCTCGTTGCCGACATAGTTGACGACCACGGCAGCACCCTTGGCCGCGAGCCCCTCGGCGATGGCGCGCCCGATGCCGCGCGAGCTGCCGGTCACAAGTGCGGTTTTGCCTTCGAGTGGACGATGCATGGCTGTTCCTTCCGTCTGATTACGGCCGCCTCGATCGAGCGGCGTTCCAGGGAAAGCTATGGGCATGGTATTGCTCAGAGAATAGCCTATTATCTTACTGACTTGTTAAGCCTGGGGTACATAATGCGCGGAACCGAGTTTTCCGAACTCACGGCATTTGCAGCAATCATCGAAGAGGGCAGCTTCGTCCGCGCCGCGGCCAAGCTCAGGATTTCGCCTCCAGCACTCAGCCAGACGATACGCGGGCTGGAAGAGCGTCTCGGTGTCCGCCTGCTCAACCGCACCACGCGCAGCATGTCGCCGACGGCTGAGGGCGAGAAGCTGTTTGCCCGCATCGCACCGGCGTTCAGCGAACTGGAAGGGGCCGTCGCCGACGCGCATGCATCACGCGGCCGGCCGGCAGGCTCGCTGCGCATCAATGTTCCGCGCATTGCCGCCACGCGTTTCATCGCGCCGATCCTCGGCGATTTCCGCCGCGCCTATCCCGATATCGCCCTCACAATCATTGTCGACGACATGCTCACCGACATCGTCGAGGGCCGCTTCGATGCCGGAATCAGATTGGGTGAGCGGCTGCACAAGGACATGGTGGCGGTGAAACTCAGCGAGGAACTCGAGATGGCCGCAGTGGCGGCGCCGAGCTATCTGGAGCATCACCCGATACCGCGTCACCCCGCGGACCTGCATCACCACCAGTGCATCAATTTCCAGTGGCCCAGCGGCGGCAACATCTACCGGTGGGAGTTCGCCCGAGGCCAACGTGCTTTGGAAGTGGCCGTCAGCGGCGGCCTGACGATCAACGATACGGAACTGATGATCGGGGCGGTTCTGGATGGGGTCGGCGTGGCGTACATGCTGGAATATCAGGTCCGGCCATGGATCGAAGCGGGAAAGCTCATCCGCTTTCTCGACGCCTGGTCGCCGAGATTTCCGGGTTTTTATCTATATCACGCGAGTTCCCGCCAGGTTCCGGCGCCGTTGCGAGCGTTCATCGATTTCCTGCTTGCCAGGCGGTGATGTGAATAGTGAATAGTGAATAGTGAATAGTGAATAGTGAATAGTGAATAGTGAATAGTGGTAGCTCTGGTGCTCAATGCGGCTCCGGTGCCATTCTTTTCACCATTCACCACCTTCACAGCCTGGCCAGCAGCTCCGGCGTCGGCCAGCCGTCGACCGGCAGGCCCAGCCGCTTCTGCTCCTTGCGGATCGCTTCGCGGGTGTTGGTGCCCAGTATGCCGTCGACGGTGCCGACGTCATAGCCTTTCGCCTCGAGCTTGGTCTGCAGCGCCTTCATCTGGTCGCCGTTGAGGCCGGGTTCGGGGTTGCGCGGATCGAATCGCGGCGCACCCCCCAGCCGGGCGGCAAGATTTGCCGCGGTCAGGGCATAGGTGAAGGACTGGTTCCACTCGAGATAGACGTCGAAATTGTCGTAGGTCAGGAAGGCTGGCCCCTTGCGACCCATGGGCAGCGCCAGGCCGGCCTTCAGGCCGTTGTCGAGAAGCGGCGTACCGTCGGGCCTGGTACCGCCCCACTGGCTCCATTGCGTCAACGGCAGCTTGTTGGTGCGTCCCGTCTGCTCCCACGGCAAATCGTCGGGCACACGGACTTCCTCGATCCAGGGCTGGTCGCGCTTCCAGCCGCGCGACTGGATCTTGCTGGCCGTGCTCATGATCACGTCCGGCGCGCTGCCGCGCAGGTCGACCAAGCCATCGCCGTCGCCGTCGACGCCGTGGCCGAGATAGTCGGAAGGCAACATCTGCGTCTGGCCGATCTCGCCGGCCCAGGCACCGGTCACGTCGGCCGGCACCACGCCGCGATCGATCAACATCAGCAGCGGCACGATCTGCGGCCGGAACAACTGCGGACGGCGGCAGTCATGCGAGAGGCTCACCAGCGCGTTCAGCGTATGAAAATCGCCCTGCACGGCGCCAAAATCGGTCTCCAGGGCCCAGAAAGCGGCGATGACCGGCGCCTGCACGCCGTATTCGCGATCGGCGCGGACAAAGACCTCGGCATATTTTTGCAGATTGGCCGCACCTTGCTTCAGCCGATGGGACGAGATCATACGGTTCGAGAATTCGATGAAGGTCTGGGTGAAGACGCCCTGGGCACGGTCGCGTGCCAGCGCCTTTTCATCGAGGGTGGCGTTTTCCAGCGCAGAAAGGCCGGCAGCGCCGACGCCGGCCGCCCTGGCTTCCGCCGCCACGCCCTGCTTCCATGCCTCGAAATCGCCGCCGCATTGCTGTGCCGCGGCCGGCACGGCGCTCAGGAGCAGCGCCGCGAGAAATCCAAAGCGCGATCGCATCGCCATCCTTCCGAGAAGATTACCAGCGGTTGCGGGCATCCGTCATTGGCTGTGTCGAAAAGCAGGCGGCAGGCCTGGTGTCAACGGGTGTTCTGCCGCAACCACTTCTTCCACGCGGCTTCGGAGCCGTTGAAGACGCTGATGTCGGCGTTTCCGGTCATGCCCGGCACGACGCCCGTTCCGGTATACTGCCAGAAGGTGAAGGGATGGCTGCCGTATTTCTGGCGCGGGTGGCCGGCGACGGAGCGCAGCCAGTAGGGGTAATTGCGGAAGCCCGATAAACCGTTATCTTCGAAGAAATCGACAGACGTGTAGATGATTGGCTTCTTGCCGTAGTATTTTTCGACGATTTCGAGGAACGTGCTCATCTCGCTGCGTACCGTGGCGGGATCGGGCCGCAGCTTGCAGGTCGGCGATTTCGGGTTCCATTCCATGTCGAGAACCGGCGGCATCGCCGAACCGTCTTTGGGCACGTTCTGGATGAACCAGCGCGCCTGGGTAGCGGCCGGCGTGCAAAAGTAGAAAAAATGATAGGCGGCACGGGGGATGCCCGAGGCCCTGGTGCGGCTCCAATGCTCGTTGAAAGCTTCATCGAAACGGTCTCCGCCTTCGGTTGCCTTGATAAAGGCGAAGGAGATGCCGCTGGCCCTGGCCGCCGGCCAGTTGATCGATGTCTGGTATTTGGAGACGTCGGTGCCGTGGACGGCGTAGCTCCACGGTGCGCCGCTGTCCCATTCATGCGGGTCGGAATCGGCAAAACGCGGCGCGCGTACCGCAACCATCGAGGCGCTGGACGACGACAGCGATGGCGTCAGATCCTCGACCGTCGAGCAGGCGCCAAGCAGCATCAGCGTGATGAGGACCGCGAAACGGCGCATCGCTACTTCCCGAGCCGGTTTCAGCCGGCCGCTGATGGGTCTTTCCGCGGGTGGCCCCTCGACCGGGCGCGGCGCGTTTGAAACCGACTTACGCGACGCGCCTGGATCTTCGTTTCATGCATTCCCAAACCGTTACGCAGTTTGGGACGCACGCATTCAAGCCCCGCCGGACGGTCACCCCACAGGATCGCCCGGTCTGTCCTAAGCGCGTCGCTTCGACGCGCTTAGCTCTTTTGTCTATGCATGTCGTTGTCCCAAAACCGCTGCGCACTTCTGGGCGACATGCACCTGTGATCGCCGATCATGGTTGATATTCGGTTGACGGCGCTCGACAAGAGCCGCGATTTTGCCGAAACAATGGCGGCAAATCGATGACATAGATCGAGCGCGCCCGGGGGAACTCAAAATGCAGATCCTTTTGAAGTTCGTCAAATGGCTGCTCGGCTTGGCTGTGCTGGCCGCCGCGGTACTCGCCGGCTGGCTGTATTTCGCGCCGCCGGAACTGATCCGCGTCGGTTCCGGCTATGCCGCCAAGATCGTCTGTTCGAACGTCTTCATCGCCGGGCGAGACGCCGACGATGTGCTTGCCGTCGATGTGCAGGCGCCGGGTCATCCGCTGCTGAAGCTGATGAGAGTGTCGGTCGACAAGGAGAAGGGAACGGTTTCGGCCGGCCTGTTCGGTGTGCTCGGCAAAAGTGTCGCGGTTGCGCGCGACGGGCTCGGCTGCGCCTCGGTTCCCGACGGCGATATTGGCGCCGCCAAGGCTGTCGCCGGAGCTGCACCGACGCCGGCGCCGCTGCCCGATCTGATCTGGCCGGAGGGCGACAAGGCCGATGCCTCGCAGGATCCCGAGGTCGCGAAAGTCCTCGACGATCCAGCAATGACCGGCGCCGGCATGCGGGCCGTCGTGGTGGTCAAGAACGGCCGCATCGTCGCTGAGCGTTATGGCGACGGCTTTTCCGAAAAGACGCCGCTATTGGGCTGGTCAATGACCAAGACCGTAAATGCGGCGATCGTCGGCACGCTGGTGAAGGAGGGCAAGCTGGCGATGACCAACCAGGGTCTGTTCGGTCCCTGGAAGGGAGATGGTCGCGCCGTGATCAGCCTCGCCGACATGATGGCGATGTCGAGCGGGCTGGAATTCAACGAGGATTATGGCGACGTCGCCGACGTAACGCGCATGCTCTATCTCGAACCGGACATGGCGGGCTTTGCCGGATCCAAGCCGCTGACCGGCGAGATCGGCAAGGTGTTTTCCTATTCGAGCGGCACGGCGGTGATGCTGTCCAGGCTGTGGCAGGACGCAATCGGCGACAAGGACAAGGCACTGGCGTGGCCGAGGACCGCGCTGTTCGATCCGCTCGGCATGCAGAGCGCTGTGCTTGAGGCCGACGAGCACGGCACCTTCGTCGGCTCGTCCTATCTCTATGCCACGGCATGCGACTGGGCGCGCTTCGGCCAGTTCCTGCTGCAGGGCGGCGTCTGGAACGGCCAGGAGATCCTGCCCGCCGGCTTCGTCGACTGGATGCGGGAACCGGCAACTGCCTCGAAAGTCTACGGCAAGGGGCAATTATGGATAGAAGGACCGGGCGACGAAGAAAACCCCGGCGCCGGCACTGCCGCCGGCCTGCCCAAGGACACCTATTGGATGGAGGGGCATGATGGGCAAACGGTTGCCATCATCCCCTCGGAGCAGCTGGTTGTGGTGCGGCTCGGGCTGACGCCGGCCAGGCTCGGCTATCGGCCGCAGGCGATGGTGGCGGCGCTGATCAAGGCGCTGCACTGAGGAATGCGGCGGTCGCAGTCTTGTCTATGTGGCTGTCGCCAAAGGTTTGGCGCGATCAACACGCGCCCGCTCGTCGGGTGAGTTCATAACCGTCCAAAGATCATTACGGCGCTGGACGTTCAACCAGAAATCCGGGCTGTTGCCAAACACCCGCGCCAGAATGAGCGCGGTAGCCGCCGTCACGTTGCGGCGGCCGTTGCACAATTCGTTCACATGCTTGCGCTGGACGCTCATAGCTTCGGCCAAAGCCGCCTGTGTCAGGCCGAGCGGTTGCATGAATTCTTCCGTAAGAATTTCGCCAACCGTTGCTGGCTTGCGTGCGGTCATCAACATGTCTCACCTCACTTATATATAACTGTGGTCGTCGAGATAGATGTCCGACGCCTCGCCCCGGCCCCAGTCCCAGCGGAAGACCAGCCGCCATTGTTTGTTGACACGGATCGAATGGAAGCCTTCGAGATTGCCGCGCAACTTCTCGAAATGGTTGCTGGGCGGCACACGCAAATCCTGATCGATCGCCGCGTCGTCAATCATCTGGAGCTTGCGGAACAAGCGGCTTTCGAGATCGGACGGAATATTGCGGGAGTGGGTGTCGTCCACGAAGAAAGCCCGCAGCCATCCATCTCTAAAGCCGATGATCATCCCATGCTTCCGGCGAGGAGATAATGTACCACTCCTTGGGTCATATGGCAATGTGTGATTTAGCCAATTAACTGATTTCAGCCACGGCCCTCATTTAGGATTGGGGCCCCAAAACCTTCCACGGCAAAATTGATATTAGATGGCGATCTTGCTCACGGCGAGCCAGCTGTAGCCGCGATAAAGTGTTTTGAATCGAACGCTTGCGCCAACTCTTGCAGATTCCGAATCCAGAATCGCGCGCAACGATTGACGCGGCTCGACGTGGAATTTTTTCAGCCAGCCGCGCAACAGCTTGCGGAACCAGCTGGGCAAGGCTTCCTGCTGGCCAAAATCGACGACATGCAGCGAGCCACCCGGTGACAGAGCAGCAAGAGCCGCGGATACCGTCTTTTCCCAGCCGGGGATCATCGACAGCGAATATGAGACAAAGACGCGGTCGAAACTTTCGACGCCGAACAGCGCTTTCGCGTCGAAATTCGTGGCATCGCCGCGCGCCAGCGTGACGCGGCCGGAGAGGCCTTCGCGCGCGAGGGCGGCAGTGGCCGTCTCCAGCATCTCGGCCGAAATATCGAGGCCGAAGAAGCGCGCGCCGGGATAGCGGCGGGCGGCGAGGATGATGTTGCGGCCGGTGCCGCAGCCGAGCTCGAGCACGGTGCCGCCGGCCGGCACATCCAGTCCGGCGATAAGCCGGTCGCGGCCCAGCAAATAATATTTGCGGGTCAGGTCGTAGATATGACGCTGCCAGCGGTAGACGCCGTCCATCAGTTCGGCATGGCTGGCCGGCAAGTCGGTCGTGCTCATGCGGACCGCTTCACATAGAGATGGAAGCCGCCATAGATGGCCGAGCGGTCGCGCGCCGAAAACTCGCGCGAGGCGTCGTTCTCGTAGCGCCACTGATCGAGCAGCGAATTCGAGACGCGGCCGGGCAGCAGGCTGGGTTCCGCTGCGGTGCGGAAGATGACGCGGGCGCCGGTGGAGGCGGTTCGGGTGATCTCGGCCCACAACTCGTTGAGCTGGTCGTCGGTCATCCAGTCCTGTGCATCGAGCAGCACGAAGCGATCCACCGAGCCGGCATCCTTGCGGGCAAGGAACTCGATCAGATTGGCGTGGTGGATGGCAACGCGATCGACATTGTTGCGGATCGTCTTGTAGTTGCGCTTTTCGAGATAGGCGGGCAGGGCGGCCTCGCCCGGATTAGGGTAGCGGCGGGCGAAAGCCTGCCAGGCGAAATAATTGGTCTTCAGCGGAAAATCGCAGGCGAGCTTTTCCAGTCGTGCCTTCAGCACGCTGGCCATGGTGCCGTCACCCGAGGTGATCAGCGAATCGTACTGGGCCGGCGGAATGCCGAGGCCGAACAGCGAAGCCTTTCGCGAGGTCGCCCATTTCAGCAGCGGTTTTTCGAAGACCGGCGCCAGCTCTTCGTCGAAGAAGCGGCGCTGATCGGCGATGGTCTTGGCGTCCATGATTCCGGCCGGGTCGACGCCGAAGAATTTTGCGGTGCGATGGCCGATCGCAATGAACAGGCCAAGCAGGCCGGTCTGGTAGAAATTGCGGTCGAAGACGGCGATGCGGCGACGGCCGCGCCAGTTGCGGCGCTCCCAATAATGGCGGCTGACCGGGTCGAGATGCGGTGCGATGAAGCGATCGTAGGCCTGTGAATTGTGCCCGGTCTCAGCCGCGCCGAAGAAACGGAACAGGTCGCCCTGCGACGGCAGGTGACGGACGGCTTCGAGCTTCATGCGGTTCAGCGCGATATGGGCAGCGTTGAGGTCGACGGCATCGATCCTTTCCGGCGAGCGGGTGAGATAGGCAAGGATGTTACAGCCGCCGGAGGCAATGGTGACGATGCGGTGGCCCGTCCCGAGCTGCATCGCGTCCATGTCGATTTCGGGGTCTTCCCAGATCTGCGGATAGACGAGGCCGGAGAACAGGAAGGCGAACAGGCGCTCGGAGATGCCGGCTTTCGACAGCGGGCGGTTCTGGTAGACGGCCTTGCCGACTTCCTTGCCGCGGCGAAAAACCAGGTCCCCAGAAATGTCCGTCATGGCAAGGCGATTCCCCGTTTGCTTTGCCGCAAGCGGGTAGCGCAGGGTGATGACAGGCCAGTGACAGCCTGTTGACGCGAGTTCAGGCCTTGCCAAATCCACCTGGGGTCGGCGTCGTCACGATGACCGCCTCGCCAGCGTCGAGGATGGTCTGATCGCAGGCTTTCAGCGTCTCGATCGCGCCGGTCTTGCGGCGGACCTTGGTCGAACCGGCCTCGCCATCGCCGCCTCCGTCCAGTCCCCGCGGCGGGCGGTTGCGATGCGAGGACAGGATCGCGCATTCCATTTTTTCGAGGAAGCGGATGGTGCGCCCGGTGCCGTCGCCGGCATTCCATTTGCCTTCGCCGCCGGAGCCTTCGCGGATATGAAAATCCTCGAGCAATACCGGGAAACGCAGTTCCAGCACTTCCGGATCGGTCAGGCGCGAATTGGTCATATGGGTGTGGACGCCGGAGGTGCCGGCAAAACCGCGGCCGTCGTTCATCCGGCCAGCCGGCGAGCCCGAGCAGATCGTCTCGTAATACTGGTACTGCTTGTTGCCGAAGGTGAGATTGTTCATCGTGCCTTGCGCATTGGCCATCGCGCCCATGGCGCCGAACAGCGCGTTGGTGACATGCTGCGAGGTCTCGACGTTACCGGCGACGACTGCCGCGGGATAGGCGGGCTTCAGCATCGAGCCGTCGGGAATGACGATGTTGATCGGCCGCAGACATCCGGCATTCATCGGGATGTTGTCTTCGACCATGACGCGGAAGGCATAAAGCACAGCGGCTCGGGCGACTGGCTCTGGCGCATTGAAATTGTTCTTCATCACCGGCGACGTTCCGGTGAAGTCGACGGTCGCTTCGCGCTTCCGCCGGTCGACCGATATCTTCACCTTGATCATTTGGCCGGTGTCGGTCGGATATTCGTATTCGGAACTGTCGGGCAGCCGCTCCAGAACGCGGCGCACGCTTTCGGCGGCATTGTCCTGGACATGGCCCATATAGGCTTCGACGACATCGAGGCCGAAATGCGCGACCATCTTGCGCAGCTCGGCGACGCCCTTTTCGTTCGCGGCGATCTGCGCCTTGAGGTCGGAGATGTTCTGGTGCGGATTGCGCGCCGGGTAGGGGTGGTTGGTGAGTAGCGTCTCCAGGTCCTTCTCGCGGAACCGGCCGCGATCGACGATGCGGAAATTATCGAACAGCACGCCTTCCTCGTCGACGGTTGTGGCAAGCGGCGTCATCGAGCCGGGCGCGGTGCCGCCGATGTCGGCATGATGGCCACGCGAGGCGACGTAGAAGAGGATCTCCTCCCCCCTCGAGGGGGAGGTGGCGGCGAAGCCGCCGGAGGGGGTCGTTGCGGCAGTGCTCGACGCATTTGTGGTGCCTTCTGCGAGGACCCCACCCGGCCGCTTCGCGGCCACCCTCCCCTCAAGGGGGAGGGAAAACACCGGCGTCACCACTGTGATATCAGGCAGATGGGTGCCGCCATTGTAAGGTGCGTTCAGCGCAAAGACGTCGCCGGGGTGAATGTCGCCGGAATTGAGCCGGATGATGGTCTCCACCGAGCGGTCCATCGAGCCGAGATGCACCGGCATATGCGGTGCGTTGGCGACCAGCGCGCCATTCCGGTCGAAGACGGCGCAGGAGAAATCGAGCCGCTCCTTGATGTTGACGGAATAGGCAGTGTTTTGCAGCGTTACGCCCATCTGTTCGGCGATCGACATGAACAGGTTGTTGAAGACCTCCAGCATCACCGGATCGGCTTCGGTGCCGAGTGCGGCCTGTCGGCGCTTCTTCTCGACGCGCCGCATCAATACGTGGTCCTTGGCGGTGATCTCGGCCTGCCAGCCCGGCTCGACGACAATGGTCTGGTTCGGCTCGATGATCAAAGCAGGGCCGGCGATCTTGTTACCAGGCTTCAGCGTTTCGCGAGGGAAGATGCCGGCGTCGCGCCAGACGCCGTCGACAAAGATTTTCCGGTTCCCGGAAGGACTTGCGGCCATGTCTTCAACAACTGAATTGCTTTCGTCGCGGCCGGTGCCGCCGGTATCGGTACCCTCGACGCCGACCGATTCGACGATCATCGGCTTGTCGTCGTAGACGAAACCGAACTGCGCCTTGTGCGCCAGTTCGAAGTCCGCCTTGGCCTGCGCAATCGAGCCGTGCCCGAAGTTCACAGGCAGCGCGGTATCGGTGCCGTCGTAGCGGATCTGCAGCACCGGTCTCGAGGCGACCGCGTCTTCGCTGATGCCTTGCGCGGCGAGTTCGTCGATGACGGCTTTGCGCAGCGTTGCGATGAGTTCATCGATCGCTGGCCCGGAATTGTCCGCCAGCGGCTTCAGCAGCGCCTGCTGGCGTGACGCAAATACAGAGGATAGGCCGATGCCGTATGCCGAGAGCAGGCCTGAGAAGGGATGGATCAGCACCGCCTCCATGCCGAGCGCATCGGCGACCAGGCAAGCGTGCTGGCCGCCGGCGCCGCCGAAGCAGTTCAGGAGGTATTCGGTGACATCGTAGCCGCGCTGCACCGAAATCTTCTTGATGGCGTTGGCCATGTTTTCGACGGCGATGGTGATGAACCCTTCGGCGACGGTTTCCGGCGAGCGGCCGTCGCCGATCTCGGCGGCAAGTGCGGTGAATTTTTCGCGAACCGTCTGGACGTCGAGCGGTTCGTCCTGGCCCGGTCCAAAAATAGCCGGGAAGAACTCGGGCTGCAGCTTGCCCAGCATGACATTGGCGTCAGTGACGGCCAACGGGCCGCCGCGCCTATAGGCGGCCGGGCCGGGATTGGCGCCGGCCGAATCCGGCCCGGCGCGAAAGCGGCCGGCCTCGTAATGGAGGATCGAGCCGCCGCCTGCAGCAACGGTGTGGATGCGCATCATCGGCGCGCGGATGCGCACGCCGGCGACCTCGGTGTCGAAGGCGCGCTCGTAGTCACCATCGTAATGGGCGACATCGGTGGAGGTGCCGCCCATGTCGAAGCCTATGACTTTGCCGAAACCGGCGAGTTTTGCCGTCTCGACCATGCCGACGACACCGCCGGCCGGGCCGGACAACAGCGCATCCTTGCCCTGGAACATGTCGGCGGCGGTGAGGCCGCCCGACGACATCATGAACATGAGGCGAGGGCTTTCCCTCCCACTTGAGGGGAGGGTGGCGGCGAAGCCGCCGGGTGGGGTCGGCTCGACTGGGTTCGACACTCTGGCGGTGCCTTCTGAGATGACCCCCTCTGGCTGCTGCGCAGCCATCTCCCCCACAAGGGGGGAGATTGGCGCGGCACCCAGTTCCGCCGCAACCCTTTGCACATACCTTGCCAGGATCGGCGACAGATAGGCGTCGACCACCGTGGTGTCGCCACGGCCGACCAGCTTGATCAGCGGCGAGACCTCGTGACTGACCGAGACCTGCGAGAATCCGAGCTTTCGACAGACTTTGGCGACCGCCTTTTCGTGCTCGGGATGTTTCCAGGCATGCATGAAGACGATCGCGACCGCATCGATGCCATCCGCCTTGGCTTGCTCAATAGCCGGGCGTACCGAAGCAATGTCGAGCAGGCGCTCGACACTGCCGTCGGCGCGAACCCTTTCGTCGATCTCGACGACACGCTCATAGAGCTGTTCGGGAAGGATGATCTGCTTGGCAAAGATATCGGGCCTGGCCTGATAGGCAATCCTCAGCGCATCGCGGAAGCCTTTGGTGATGAGCAGCAGCACACTGTCGCCCTTGCGCTCGAGAAGGGCATTGGTGGCAACCGTGGTGCCCATCTTGACATCGCCGATCAGAGCGGAGGGGATTGGAGCGCCGGGTTGGACGCCGAGCAGCTCGCGAATGCCCTGGATGGCAGCGTCGGCATAGGCTTCGGGATTCTCGGACAGCAGCTTGCGCGGGTTGAGCGCGCCTTCCGGGTCCCGACCGATGACGTCGGTGAAGGTGCCGCCACGGTCGATCCAGAAATCCCATTTTGCGGTCATGGCAGTGGCTCCCGGGATTTTCCCTGTTCGATCTGTTAGCTCGCGAGGCCCTGACCGGCAATCGTCAAGTGATTGGAATATGTTACAGGCAGAAATGCAACGTTACGAAACTCATGCGCAGCTTACGCATTGTGTCCTCGACCGCCGCCGGTAACGGAGGCGTGATTAGAGGAGAGATATCATGAAGAAACTCATTCTTGCGTCGGTGTCGGCGCTTGCGTTGCTTGGCCTTGCCGCCTGCAGCAACAGCGGCACCGACAACACCACGACGCAGAGCACCAACCCGCCGGCATCCGACCAGACGATGAAGCCGGCTGCTCCTGACGCCAGCAAGCCTGCCGAGCCGGCTCCGGCTCCGGCGCCTGCGCCGGCTGCTCCGGCTCAGTAGTCAATGTGACAACCAAGGAAAGGCTGGCCTCATAGGCCGGCCTTTCTGCTGCTTACGATGCCAGCGCCTGGCGGCCGAGTGCGACGACGTGAGCGCTGGCGCCAGCCGCCTCAGGCATTGCGCCAAATCGATTGGGCCAGCCCCTGCGTCACTGTCTTGGCTTGATAGCGATGGGTGGTTAGCCCTATGAAGCCCCCATGTCGATTTGGGACCGCCTTGGTGACTTCGTCACACGCGTTTCATCTTCAGCGTCGTCAGGCGTCGCCGAAGTGGTCGAGGCCGTGCGCACGGTTTTCTCCGGCGATGCCGATCTGCGCCGGCGCGTCGCCTTCTCGGTGGCGATGATCGCCCTGTCGGCCAAGATGGCCAAGGCAGACGGCATCGTCACGCAAGACGAGGTGCGCGCCTTCCAGGAAATATTCGAGGTGCCGAAGGAACAGAGGCGCAATGTGGCGCGGCTCTACGATTTGGCCAAACGCGACATTGCCGGTTTCGAGACCTATGCCGAGCGGATGGCGCAGCTTTGCGGTTCGGGCCATTCGAACTGCCTGATGCTCGAGGACATACTCGACGGGCTGTTCCACATCGCCAAGGCCGACGGGCTGGTGCATGAGCGCGAGGGCCAATTCCTGCATCGCATCGCCGAGATATTCCGCATCAATGAGGCGCATTACCAGAGCATCCTGGCCCGGCATGTCGATCTGGGTGCCGCCGATCCCTATGTTGTGCTCGGCATCGAGCGTGGGAAGCCGTTCGAGGAGGTCCGCAGGCGTTACCGCAAGCTGGTCTCCGACAATCATCCGGACCGGCTGATCGCACGCGGCCTGCCGCAGGAATTCATCAAGATCGCGACGACCAGGCTGGCGGCGATCAACGCGGCCTATGAAATGATCGAGCGAGGCCTGCGGCACGCATGAGCGGCTTTCCGCCCGATGAGCCGAGCGCCGAGGTCAGGGTATCGCCGAATTTCGGACCACGGCGCGGGACGCTCGGACCCGATATGATCGTGCTGCACTACACCGGCATGGCTACCGGCGCCGGTGCCGAGGCATGGTTGTGCGATCCGGCAAGCGAGGTCTCGTCGCACTACCTGGTCCATGAGGACGGCCGAATTGTTCAGATGGTAAGGGAAAGCGACCGCGCCTGGCATGCCGGCAAGAGCTCGTGGTTCGGACAGAGCGACATCAACTCCTGTTCGATCGGCATCGAGATCGTCAATCCGGGGCATACGCTCGGCTATCGCAACTTTCCAAAACCGCAGATCGACGCGGTGATCGGCCTGTGCGCTGGGATCATCGAGCGCCATTCCATTCCGGCGCAGCGGGTGCTTGCCCATTCCGACGTGGCACCGGGGCGAAAGGTCGATCCAGGCGAGAAATTTCCATGGAAGGCCTTGTTTGCTGCCGGTATCGGCCATGTTGTGCCGGCAGCACCGATCCGGCGCGGCGCCGTGCTGAAGCCAGGCGATACCGGCGCCGAGGTAGAGGCGCTGCAGTCGATGCTGGCGCTCTATGGTTATGGCGTCGAGATCACCGGCACTTTCGACCGGCAGACCGAAATCGTGGTCGAGGCATTTCAGCGGCATTTCCGGCTGCGCCTGGTCGATGGCATGGCTGACGGATCGACGATCCGCACGCTGGAAAGGCTGCTCGCTTCCGTAAGGATAGCCTCTCTCAAATAATCTTTTGCCAGCTTAAAAGTTACAATCTGTTACTCAAAGTGACTTGCGTCGCCTTCTTTGGCGCCAATTCCGTCGTCAAAGGCGATCCGTACAGATTGTCGGACGTCTATCCCCCAAGATGTTCCGATGTTGATTGAGGGTATCTGCGCGAAGTTCTTTGTGCAGATCAAACAGAACAGGATCACATGCAGAAATTGACCGTTTTAACGGCAGCCATTGCTGCCGGCGTAATGACTTTTGCCTTCAGTGCGGCGAACAGCGCACCGCTGAGCCAGCGGGCCGATCAGGGCTTCAGTGCCGCAGCCGGCAAAACCGCCATGCCGAAGGGTGGTGCAAAAGTAGAGAAGACCGCCACCGCAAAAGTGGAAAAAGCGGCCGCGGTAAGGACGAAAAAGCCAGTCTCCGCGAAAAGGCCAACCGCTGCGAGAAAGACAATCGCCAAACAGCATGTGAAGCGTAACCGCAAACGCATCGACCGCATGGCAACGGCGTCAGTCGCTCCGAAGAGCAGGCCAGCGCCTCAGGCGGTGGTTGTCGGCGGCAGCGGACAGTATTCGGCGATCATTGCGCGTTATGCCGCCAGCTATGGCGTCCCGGTGTCGCTCGCCAACGCCGTCATCAAGATCGAAAGCAACTACCAACCGAACCAGGTCGGCAGCGCCGGCGAGATCGGCCTGATGCAGATCAAGCCGGCGACGGCAAGGATGATGGGCTATAGCGGTTCGGTTCAGGGTCTCTACGATCCCGATACCAACATCAAATACGGCATGAAGTACCTTGCCATGGCGCGGGATCTCGGCGGCGGCACGACCTGCGGCACGATCCTGAAATACAATGCCGGCCACGCCGCCACACGGATGAACCCGGTGTCCGCAGCCTATTGCGGCAAGGTCAAGGTGCAGCTGGCAGCACTTGGAGCGCCCGCCTGACAAGCGACAACTTGCCTTTTTCGTTTGCGTTTTCGGGCCTGAACCCCTTTATACGCCTTGCCAGCTGGCCGGGCGGCCGCACCGGCGAAGCCGAAAGGCTGCGGGTGAGGAAAGTCCGGGCTCCATGGAGACACGGTGCCGGTTAATGGCCGGCGGGGGCGACCCCAGGGAAAGTGCCACAGAAAGCAAACCGCCACGATCTAATCGTGGCAAGGGTGAAAGGGTGGGGTAAGAGCCCACCGCGCGACTGGCGACAGGAGCGGCACGGTAAACCCCACCGGGAGCAAGACCGAATAGGGGCGGTGCGAGGGGAAACCCTCGAGGGCTGTTTCCGGCTCACCGTCCGGGTAGGTTGCGTGAGGCGTATGGCAACATGCGCCCAAGATGAATGGCCGCCACGTTCTCGCCCCGTAAGGGGCGAGGGCCATACAGAACCCGGCTTACAGGCCAGCTGGCAGTTTTCCCTATAAAGGAAATCTCCTGATATCAGCAGGTTGCGTCTTCGGGCGCAGCAGTTGATTCAGTTTTCGACCCGCAATCGAGCGCGACATTCCTTGAAAATGGTGCGATTAAATCGTACCATTTGGATGACGGTATTCAGGAGCGCGTCATGGGACAGGTCGATAAACGCAGCATCACGCTGTCGCCGGAACTGGCCGCGGCAGTCGACGACGTGGTCGCCGCCGGCGAATATGCCTCGGCGAGCGAGGTGATCCGCGACGCGCTGCGGCAATGGAAGGACCGGCGCGACCTGCTCGGCTACACGGTCGAGGAATTGCGCAAGCTGGTGCAGGAGGGGATCGACAGCGGACCGGGACGGTTTGCGTCGATCGACGAAATAAAGGCCGAAGCGCGGAGACGATTGAAACCCGACAGCGCGGCATGAATTTGCTGCCCATCATCCGAACCGCAAATGCGGAAGAGGATTTGATCGCGATCTGGATTCATGTTGCGCAAGACAACGAGGCTGCAGCCGATCGATTGCTCGATCGGATCGAAGCCCGCTGGCAACAAGTGGCCACTTATCCTTCTCAGGTGCCCCGCGCGAAGACATCGCGCCCGGCATCCGTCACCTGATCGTCGGCGAATACCTCACCCTGTACCGCGTCAGTGAAGAGGCGATCGAAATCGTTCGCGTGCTGCACGGCCGGCGCAAGATCGCGGCCGACGATCTGAGTTCGTGATTGTTCAGCCACCGATAGCGTCTAGCGATGCCTCGATCGCCTGCCAAAGTTCTTCCACCGGTTCGCAGCCGACCGACAGGCGAACGAAGCCGGGCGGAACGGCGTCTCCCCTTTTTGATCGCCGTTCGGCCGAGGTGTGTACGCCGCCGAACGACGTCGCTGCCTGCATCAAGGCGCAGTTGTTGATGAAATCCTCGGCCTTGTCCTCCGAGGCGAGCACGAAGGAGATGAGAAAGCCAAAGCGCTCCATCTGGGCGCGGGCAAGATTGTGCGATGGGTCACTCTCCAGTCCCGGAAAGCGCAAGCCGCTGATCGCGCGATGGTTTTTCAGCCGTCGCGCTATCATTTCGGCGGAAGCGCACATGCGGTCGAAGCGCACGTCCAGCGTTTCGAGGCCGCGATGCACCAGCCATGCCTCGAACGGCCCGGGGATAGCGCCCGACGTCTCGCGCCAGTCGGTCACCCTCGAGATAATGTCCGCGTCGCGGCTGGCGACATGGCCGAACAGCGCATCGGAATGGCCGTTTGGTGCCTTGGCATCGGCAGCAATGACGATATCTGCGCCGAGATCGAGCGGGCGCTGGCCGAAAGGCGTCATCGTCGTGTTGTCGACCACAAGCACCGCACCCGCTCTATGCACGGCCTCGGCGACGGCTGCGATGTCGCATATGTCCAGTCCTGGGTTGGCGGGCGTTTCGACGAAGGCAAGCCGATACCCATCGAAGCCGCCGTCGAGGAAGCTCGATGTTGGCCGGACATCATAGGCGACGCCGAAGGACTTCAGGAAGCGCTCTGCCAGCGCTCTCGTCGTGTGATAGCCGTCGGACGGCAGCAGGATACGGTCGCCGGCTTTGAGCAGGCCGAAAAATACCGCCGAGATGGCAGCCATCCCCGAGGGAAAGGCGACGCATGGGGCGTCTTCCAAATGCGCCAGCATGTGCTCGACCGCATCCCAGGTCGGATTGCTGAAGCGGCCATATTGATCGAAGCCGGTGGCGTCGCCGGGCGCATGAAAGATGGCGGCCATGGTCAGGGGCAAGGGGATCGGGTCGCCCTTGGCCAGCCCGCCGCGGCGCAGATGGGGAAGTGCCGCGGCGCGTGACTTGGCTGTTTCGAACATGATTTCAAACCTCGTGACCGGAAAAGGAGATGCCGAGGCTATGCGCGGCAGCGATCCGCAGCAAGTCGGCTCCGGTTGGGCCACACGGCTCTAAACGCTTCGTTAGGCTTAATAGACGATAAAGACGGGAGTGCCGTCAAAGCTGCTCTCCCCAGTCGTGGCAGGCGCGTTTTGAAGACTGTTCCCGTTGACGCCCATAACACCCCATGATATCCCATTCCGATACTCAAGCCTTCGTTCCGTGTCAGGGTGAAGCGTACGCCAACCGGGCAGCCGCGGCGGCTGCGCGTTTGCCTGCGTTCGCCCGAAACGAAGTGGGTTTTGGACGCCGACCGGGCTGGGGCGGCGCGGACAGGAAGATGCAGAGGGGTGCGGCGGCGCAAGCGGCCGTAACGCGTAATGGACCGGTTTCTGTCGAACGCGGTGAACAGGATCGATGCGAAGGGACGGGTGTCCGTGCCTGCGCATTTCCGTGCCGTTGTGCAGAAACGCGGCTATTCGGAACTTTATGCGCTACGCTGCCTGGATCGCCCGGCGATGGATGTCGGTGGGCTCGACCTGCTCGATCGCTACGAGCAGCGTATCGCCCAGGAAGACCCGTTCCTGCAGACGGCGGACGACATGTCGTTCTTCTGCCATGGCGATGGAACGTTTCTGAAGCTCGACCAGGACGGCCGTATCACGATGAGCGATTTCATTCGCGAGCATACCGGCATTTCAGCGGAAGTGGCCTTCGTTGGCCGCGGCAATTTCTTTCAGATCTGGGAGCCGGGACGGCTCAGCGCCTATGGGACGGAAGCACGTGCCCGGCTTTTGCAGCTTCGGCAGGGGACGAAGCCCGGGGAGCGGCTGGAATGATGGCGGGCGACGGCGATGAAGTTCATGCCGCTGGCGGACCAGCCCGTCACATTCCGGTCCTCCTTGCCGAAGTTCTGGAGGCGCTGGCGCCGACAAAAGGCGAGGTGATCGTCGACGGCACGTTCGGTGCCGGCGGCTACACCAAGGCCATTCTGGCAAGCGGAGCCTCGGTCGTCGCCATCGACCGCGATCCGGATGCGATCGCGGCGGGGCGGGCCCTTGAACAGCAGTCCGGCGGCAAGCTCAGGCTTGTCCAGGCACCGTTCTCGACGCTCGACGAGCAGGTTGAAAGTGCCGATGGCGTCGTGCTCGACATCGGCATCTCCTCCATGCAGATCGACCAGCCGGAGCGCGGCTTTTCGTTCCGGGCCGATGGACCGCTCGACATGCGCATGGCGCAGGCGGGCCTGAGCGCCGCCGCCGTCGTCAACACCTTCAAGGTGGGCGATCTTGCCCGCATCTTCGGTTTTCTCGGCGAGGAACGCCATGCCGGGCGCATCGCCCGCATGATCGAGAGCCGTCGCGAAAAACGCCCCTTCGAGCGCACGCTCGACCTTGCCGATGCCATCGAGACGCATATCGGTCGCGCGCCGAAAGATAAGATCCATCCGGCCACCCGCGTTTTCCAGGCGCTGCGCATCTTCGTCAATGACGAACTCGGCGAACTGGCCAAGGCACTGTTTGCCGCCGAGCGCGTGCTGAAACCGGGCGGGCGGCTTGCCGTGCTGACCTTCCATTCCCTCGAGGACCGCATCGTCAAGCGCTTCATCGCCGACAGAGCCGATTCAGCGACCGGATCGCGGCACCTGCCCGAGGCGCGGGCGCGCACCGCCACCTTCACCAAGAAGGGCGGCGGCGTGACACCTGGCGATGCCGAGATAACGGCAAATCCGCGGGCGCGCTCGGCAAGGCTGCGCGCTGCGATCCGTACAGAGGCGCCGGCGCGCGCCGGCGATTTTTCGATTTTCGGCCTGCCAAAACTGCCTGGCCCAAAGCTTCCCGGCGCCGATCGACCGGGAGAGAGGTGAGCACGTGTTTCGTACCAGCGACATAGTCCTGATCGCCGTCATGGTTTCTGCGGCTGCCCTGACCTACAAGACCAAGCGCGAGGCCGAGGAGCAACTGGCGGCAGTGCACAAGATCCAGGCGCAGATCCGTTATGAGGAGGACACGATCGACCTGCTCAAGGCGGACTGGAGCCTGCTTACCCAGCCGTCGCGCCTGCAGAAGCTCACCGAAATCTACAAATCGCAACTCGGACTCGAGCCGGTCAATGCGCGGCAGATCGTCGGGCTGGACGATCTGCCGGCGAAACCCGTCAATATCGAGGACCTTTCATCGCAGCGGCTGGGCGGCATGGCCGATATCGGCGGCAAGGATCCCGTGGTGACCGGAGGCATCGTCCAATGATCACCGGATTTCCAATCGCCGCCAGATTTCCAAAGGTTGGCAGGCTGCTGAAGCGCGGTTCGAAGCCCAGCGCGGGCGGATCGATCGTGGTCGAAGGTGCCCGTAAGGCGACCGGTGGCAAGGGCAGGACCCGCATCATCATGACGATGGCGGTGTTCTTCGGCATCTATTCGACCATTGCCGGGCGGCTGGTCTATCTGGGTTTCCAGAATCCCGACCTGTCGGGCGGGCCGCAGAGCCGGGTGACGGCATCGCGACCCGACATCGTCGACCGTAACGGCGAAGTGCTGGCGACCGACATCAAGACCGCGTCGCTGTTTGCCGAACCGCGCCGCATCGTCGATGCAGACGAGGCGATCGAAAAGCTGTCGACGGTGCTTCCCGAGATCGACTACGAGCAGACATATAACAAGCTGAAGAGCGGCGCCGGGTTCGTCTGGCTGCAGCGGCAACTGACGCCGAAGCAGCAGGCCGACATCATGCAACTCGGCATCCCCGGATTCGGCTTTCGCACCGAAAAGCGCCGGTTCTATCCGGCCGGCGAAACCTCGTCCTACATTGTCGGCCTCACCAACATCGACAATCAGGGCATCTCCGGCATGGAGAAATACATCGACGAACAGGGCTTGAGCGACCTTCAGGCGTCGGGTCTGGCGGTGGCCAAGGATTTGAAGCCGGTGCAGCTCTCGATCGACCTGCGCGTCCAGCATATCGTGCGCGACGAGGTCGCCACCGGCATGGAAAAGTACCACGCGATCGCGGCGGGCGCCGTTGTGCTCAACGTCAAGACCGGCGAGGTGCTGGCGATGGCGTCGGTTCCGGATTTCGATCCGAACAACCCCTATAACGCGCAGGACAAGGACAGGCTCAACCGTATGTCGGCCGGCCTCTATGAAATGGGGTCGACCTTCAAGAGCTTCACCACCGCTATGGCGCTCGATTCCGGCAAGATAACGCTGCAAAGCCGTTTCGACGCGTCGCGCCCGATCAGGATCGGCCATCAAACCATCCATGATTTCCATGGCAAGGGCCGGGTACTGTCGGTGCCGGAAGTGTTCATCTACTCCTCCAATATCGGCTCTGCCAAGGAAGCCGAAGCGGTTGGCATCGACGGACACCGCGAATTCCTGCATCGCCTGGGAATCCTCGAGAAGATGCAGACCGAACTGCCGGAAGTCGCTCGGCCGACCGAGCCCAAGGTCTGGAAGCAGGTCAATTCGATCACCATCGCCTTCGGCCACGGTGTGTCGACGACGCCGCTGCAGACAGCGGTCGGCTGCGCCGCGCTGATGAATGGCGGCTATCTGATGGACCCGACCTTCCTGCCGCGCACGCAGGAGCAGGCGATGGCGGTGGCCAAGAAAGTGGTCAGCGACAAGACGGTCGAGGGCATGCGCTATCTCTATGCACTCAATGCCGAAAAGGGATCCGGCCGCAATGCACGGGTGCCAGGATACCGGGTGGGCGGCAAGACGGGAACGGCGGAGAAGGTCGTCAACGGCCGTTACTCGAAGGAAAAGAATTTCAACGCCTTCGTTGCGGCTTTCCCGATGGACGATCCGCAATACATAGTGCTTACGATCGCCGACGAACCGAAGCCGGAAAAGCCCGGCATGGGTGCTACGGCCGCCTCGAACGCGGGCATCATGGCTGCAAACATCATCCGACGTGCGGCTTCCATGCTTGGCGTGAAGCCAGATTTCAGCCATGAAAATGGTGCAACGCTGGTTTCCTATCAGTGATTCTTGGGGCGCGCCGGCAACTGCGCGCTATTTTGTTGCGATGAACGGGGTTCGATGAAGCTGAAAAATCTAGCCGGTATCCTGCCTGTCGAGGGGACAGCTTCCTTCGACATGGAGGTTACAGGGATTTCGTCGGATTCCCGCCAGGTAACACGGGGCGTCGTCTTTTTCGCGCTCACCGGCTCCAAGGCGGATGGCGCAGCCTACGCAGCCGATGCCGCGAGCCGAGGCGCTGCAGCGATCGTGGTCGGCAAGGGCAGTGCCGTCGCCGGGCTGCCAGTCCCGGTTCTTGTCGTAGACGATCCGCGCCTTGCACTGGCGCTGAGTGCTGCACGTTTTTTCGGCATGCAACCGCAAACCATGGTCGCGGTGACCGGAACCAGCGGCAAGACCTCGGTCGCCGCATTCACCCGGCAGATATGGGAGCAGGCGGGTTTTGCCGCCGCCTCGATCGGCACGACCGGCGTGGTGGCGCCGGGCCGCAACGAATATGGCTCGCTGACCACGCCGGATCCGGTGGCACTGCACAGGCTGCTCAAGGAGCTGGCGGAGGCCGGCGTCACCCACGCCTCGATGGAAGCGTCCAGCCATGGCCTCGACCAGCGCCGGCTCGACGGCGTCAAGCTTGCGGCCGGCGGCTTCACCAATCTCGGCCGCGACCATATGGACTATCATCCGACGGTCGAGGACTACCATCGCGCCAAATTGCGTCTGTTCGACGCGCTGCTGCCGAAGGGCGCGCCGGCGGTCATCTTTGCCGACGACCCGTGGTCGGAGCCGACGATCAAGGCGGCGCGGGCAGGGGGACTGAATGTGCTGACGGTCGGCCGCCACGGCGATTTCCTGCGGCTGAAGCGGGTCGAGCACGAGCGCCACCGCCAGCGCGCCGAGGTCGAAGCGGACGGCGTTCTCCATGAAGTCGACTTGCCGCTGGCCGGCGACTTCCAGATTGCAAATGCGCTGGTGTCGGCCGGCCTCGCCATTTCGACTGGAACATCTGTTGCCAAGGCGTTGATGGCGCTGAAGAAATTGAAGGGCGCGCCGGGACGGCTCGACCTTGTCGGGACGGCCGCCAACGGCGCGCCCGTCTATGTCGACTACGCTCATAAGCCGGATGCGCTGGAAAACGTGCTGGCTTCGGTGCGCCCCTTTACCACCGGCCGCGTCATCGTCGTATTCGGTTGCGGCGGCGACCGCGACCGGGGCAAGCGGCCGATCATGGGCGAGATCGCCACAAGGCTGGCCGACGTCATCATCGTCACCGACGACAATCCCCGCTCGGAAGTACCCGAGACGATCCGCGCCGCGATCCTGGAGGCCGCACCTGGCGCCATCGAGATCGGCGATCGGCGCAAGGCCATCCACGAGGCGGTCGGGATGCTTCACGCTGGCGACACGCTGATCGTGGCCGGCAAGGGCCATGAGGAAGGCCAGACCATCGGCACCGAGACGCTGCATTTTTCCGATCATGAAGAAGTTCGCTCGGCGCTGCGGGAGCAAGCAGCGTGAGCTATCTGTGGACCTCCGAGGCGCTGGTTGCCGCCATGGATGGCCGGCCGCTCGGTCCGATGCCTGAAGGCATCGCCGGCATTTCCATCGACAGCCGCAGCCTGCAGCCGGGAGACGCTTTCTTCGCCATCAAGGGCGAGGCCATGGACGGCCATGATTTCGTCACCGCCGCCATCAAGGCGGGCGCCGGCGTGCTGGTCGTCGCCGAGGGCAAGCTGCCGTCGCTGGGGCGGCTGACGGCACCGATGATCGTCGTGGAGGACGTGCTTGTCGCTCTGGAAAAGCTCGGCGTTGCCGCGCGCGCACGCTCAAAGGCCAGGGTGATTGCCGTGACCGGGTCGGCGGGCAAGACCACCACCAAGGAAGCGCTACGCCACGCTCTCTCCGCGGTCGGTACGGTGCATGCATCGGCCCAGTCGTTCAACAATCACTGGGGCGTGCCGCTGACGCTGGCGCGCATGCCGCAGGATTGCGACTATGCTGTCTTCGAGATCGGCATGAACCATCCCGACGAGATCCGGCCTCTGGTCAAGATGGTCCGGCCGCATGTCGCCATCGTCACGTTGATCGCGGCGGCTCACCTCGGCTTCTTCCGCAACCTGGACGAGATCGCCAAGGCCAAGGCAGAGGTTTTCGAGGGACTGGAGCCCGGTGGCGCCGCCCTTCTCAACCGCGACGATGCGCGCTGGAAGCTGCTGGAGAAGATGGCCAAAGAGGCCGGCGTCGAGCATGTCTACGGGTTCGGCGAGAATGCCCGGGCGACCTTCAAACTGATCAAATGCGAGCTCAATGCCGATCACTCGGTCATCACCGCCAAGATTGGCGGGCACGAGATTGTCGCCAGGATCGGCGCGCCGGGCCGCCATATGGTGCAGAACGTGCTCGCGGTGCTTGGTGCCGCGCATCTGGTCGGCGCCGACGTCACCAGAGTTGCGCAGGCGCTGGCCGATCTTTCGCCCGAACGCGGACGCGGCAAGCGCTATGTGTTGCGTCACCCCAACGGGCCGATCACGCTGATCGACGAGAGCTATAACGCCAATCCGGCGTCGATGAGCGCTGCAATGGCACTGCTCAACACGACGCCGGTGTCGGGCGAGGGCAGGCGCATTGCCGTGCTCGGCGATATGCTCGAGCTCGGCAGCCATTCGGCGAAATTGCATGCCGCGCTTGCCGGTCTGATCGTCGGCACCGACACGCGCACGGTCTTTCTCGGCGGCCCGGAGATGCGGGCGCTGGCCGACGTTTTGCCCGGCGAGATCAGGACGGAGTACCGCGCCGGTGCGGAAGATCTGAAACCGGTTCTTCTATCGGAATTGAAGCCCGGCGACGTGGTCATGATCAAATCGTCGAAGGGCATAGGCTTTTCAAAGCTGGTCGAGGCGTTGCTCGGCAAGTTTCCGGCGGAAGCCACAACCAGCAGACAGACCTAGGATCGGTCCGGGGGACGCAAGCGCATGCTAACACTGCTCGTCGAATTTGCGGACAAGATCTCGGTCTTCAACGTCTTCCGCTACATAACCTTCCGCACCGGCGGAGCGCTGATCACAGCGGCACTGATCGTGTTCATTTTCGGACCGACCATCATCAATTCGCTGCGGCTGCGGCAAGGCAAGGGCCAGCCGATCCGTGCCGACGGGCCGCAGACGCATTTCAAGAAGGCGGGAACGCCGACAATGGGCGGACTGATGATCCTGTCCGGCATCGTCGGTTCGTCGCTGCTGTGGGCGAACCTGTCGAGCATCTACGTCTGGGTGGTTCTGCTGGTGACGCTGGGATTCGGCTCGATCGGCTTTTACGACGATTATCTCAAAGTAACCAAGCAATCGCATCTCGGCTTTTCCGGCAAGGCGCGGCTGGGGCTCGAATTCGTCATCGCCGGCATCGCCGCCTGGGTGATCATGCATAACGGCCAGGCGCCGTTCTCGTCATCGTTGACATTCCCTTTCGCCAAGGAGTTTCTCGTCAATCTCGGCTGGTTCTTCATCCCGTTCTCGTGCTTCGTCATCGTCGGCGCCGGCAATGCGGTGAACCTGACCGACGGTCTCGACGGGCTGGCGATCGTGCCGATCATGATCGCCGCCGCATCCTTCGGCGTCATCGCCTATCTCTCCGGCAACGCGGTGTTCGCCGAATATCTGCAGATCCATTTCGTGCCCGGCACCGGTGAACTTGCGGTGGTCCTTGGAGCGGTGATCGGCGCCGGTCTCGGTTTCCTCTGGTTCAATGCGCCGCCGGCGGCGATCTTCATGGGCGACACCGGCTCGCTGGCGCTGGGTGGGCTGATCGGCACGGTCGCGGTGGCGACCAAGCACGAGATCGTGCTGGTCATCGTCGGCGGCCTGTTCGTCGTCGAGATATTCTCGGTCATCATCCAGGTCGGCTACTTCAAGATGACCGGCAAGCGCGTCTTCCTGATGGCGCCGATCCACCATCATTTCGAAAAGCTCGGCTGGACCGAAAGCCAGGTGGTGATCCGCTTCTGGATCATCGCCGTCATCCTGGCGCTGGTCGGCCTGTCGACCCTGAAGCTCAGATAGGAGGCCGCTTGATCCCCGCCGCATCCTTTTCAGGCAAGCGCGTTTCGCTCTTTGGGCTCGGTGGCTCGGGGATTGCCACGGCGCGCGCGCTGATCGAGGGCGGCGCGGATGTGCTGGCCTGGGACGACAATCCCGACAGCGTCGCCAAGGCCGGCGCGGTCGGCATCACGACAGCGGACCTGCGCGGTGCGGACTGGGCGAGGTTTTCCGCCTTCGTGCTGTCGCCCGGCGTGCCGCTGACGCATCCCAAGCCGCACTGGACCGTCGAGCTGGCGCGGGGCTCAGGCGTGGAGATCATCGGCGACATCGAGCTTTTCTGCCGCGAGCGGATGCTGCTGGCACCGGCAGCACCTTTCATTGCCATTACCGGCACCAACGGCAAGTCGACGACCACGGCACTGACGGCGCACATCCTAAAATCGGCTGGGCGCGACACGCAGATGGGCGGCAATATCGGCCGCGCGGTGATGACGCTCGATCCGCCGCAGCCTGAACGGCACTATGTGGTTGAGTGCTCTTCCTACCAGATCGATCTTGCCCCTTCGATCAATCCGACGGCCGGTGTGCTGCTCAACCTGACGCCGGACCATCTCGACCGCCATGGCACGATGCAACACTACGCCTCGATCAAGGAGCGGCTGGTGGCCGGCAGCGAGACGGCTATCATCGGTGTCGACGATTCCTGGTGCGCCCAGATCGCCGATCGGCTGGAGCGGGCCGGCCGGCAGGTCATCCGCATCTCCAAGCGCCTGCCGCTGACCGACGGTTATTTCGCTGACGGCACCAACTTAATGGAAGCCGTGCACGGCCGCTACAGCCGTGTCGCCTTCCTCGAAGGCATCGGCTCGTTGCGCGGCCAGCACAATGCGCAGAACGCGCTGGCCGCCGCCGCCGCCTGCCTCAAGGTCGGGCTCGAGCTCGGCGAGATCCAATCCGGACTGGAGAGTTTCCCTGGGCTGGCGCACCGCATGGAGCAGGTCGGCCGCAAAGGGCATGTGCTGTTCGTCAACGATTCCAAGGCGACCAATGCCGATGCCGCTGCACCGGCGCTGTCGAGCTTTGCGCGTATCTACTGGATTGCCGGCGGCCTGCCGAAAGAGGGCGGCATCGAGCCGTTACGCGGCTTCTTCCCGCGCATCGCCAAGGCCTATCTGATCGGCGAAGCCGCACCGGCCTTTTCGGCGACGCTGGGCGAAGCGGTGCCCTACGAGATATCAGGCACGTTGGCGGCGGCAGTCGAACACGCCGCCCGCGATGCGGCCAGGGATAGTAGCGGCGAGGCAGTGGTGCTGCTGTCGCCGGCCTGCGCCAGTTTCGACCAGTTCAAGAATTTCGAAGTCCGCGGCGAGGCGTTCAGGCAAGCCGCAACCGCCATTGATGGCGTGAAGCCCATCGGAGGGACACGATAATGCAAAGCCGTCTCGACAAAAGCCCTGTGGCGACCTGGTGGTGGACGATCGATCGTTGGTTCCTGGCGGCGTTCCTGTCGCTGATGGGGCTCGGCATCGTTTTGTCCTTCGCCGCAAGCCCGGCGGTGGCCGAGCGCATCGGGCTAGACAGTTTCCACTTCGCGACACGCCAGATTATCTTCACCATTCCGGCGCTTGGGGTAATGCTGGCCGTCTCGTTCCTTGAATCCAGGCAGATCCGGCGCATGGCGCTGGTCATGTTGTGCATCATGCTGTTTCTGATGGTGGCGGTGCTCTATATCGGCGTCGAGGTGAAGGGCGCGCGGCGCTGGGTGTCGCTAGCCGGCCTGTCGATCCAGCCGTCCGAGTTCCTGAAACCGGCCTTCGTCATCATCTGCGCCTGGTTGTTCGCCGAGCACAAGCGCCAGCCCGACATTCCGGGCAATTTGTTCGCCATGTTGCTGCTTGCACTGGTCATCTCGCTGCTGGTGGCGCAGCCTGACCTCGGGCAGACCATGCTGGTGCTCGGCACCTGGGGGGTGATGTTCTTCATGGCCGGATTGCCGTGGCTGTGGATCGTCGCGCTGGGTGCTGCAGGCGTCGGCGGCGTGTTCGCCGCCTATGCAGTGTTCCCGCACGTTGCCGGCCGTATCGACCGCTTCATGACCGGCGAGGGCGACACGTTCCAGGTCGACATGGGCCGCGAGGCGCTGATCAATGGCGGCTGGTTCGGCGTCGGGCCGGGCGAGGGTACCGTCAAGCGGGTCATCCCCGACAGCCACGCCGACTTCGTCTTCTCTGTCGCCGGCGAGGAATTCGGGCTGATCATGTGTTTCTTCATCATGTCCATCTTCGGCTTCATCGTGCTGCGCGGTCTCAACACGGCGCTCAGGGAGCAGGACGATTTCACCCGCTACGCGGTTGGCGGCCTGGTCACGGTCTTCGGCCTGCAGTCGGTCATCAACATGGCCGTCAATCTGCAGCTGATGCCGGCCAAGGGAATGACGCTGCCGTTCATCTCCTACGGCGGCTCTTCGCAGATCGCGATCGCCATCTCGATGGGCATGGTGCTGGCGCTGACGCGCAAGCGCCCGGAAAAGCGCAAGCAGCTGGGCTTCATGCCGTCGCCGCGTGCGATGCCGGCGGAGTGAGATGGCGAAGGGGGTCATCCTTCTGGCGGCAGGCGGAACCGGCGGACATCTGTTCCCGGCCGAGGCGCTGGCACATGAGCTCAAGACGCGCGGCTGGGCGGTACATCTGGCCACCGACGACCGCGCCGAGCGCTATGCCGGCAGGTTCCCCGGCGACGGCGTCCACGCTATCGCCTCCGCTACCTTCGGGTCGAGAAATCCGCTGACTGTCGCGCGGACCTTCTGGACCCTGTGGCGTGGATTCCGCCAGTCGTCCGCCCTGATCGCCCGGCTAAGGCCGAATGCGGTGGTGGGCTTCGGCGGCTATCCGACGCTGCCGCCGCTGTTCGCGGCGACGCGACGCGGTGCGCCAACGCTGATCCATGAGCAGAACGCGGTAATGGGCCGCACCAACAAGGCGCTCGCGCCGCGGGTGACGGCGATTGCGGGGGGCTTCCTCAAGGCCTCCGGTCCCTTCTCGGCCAAGATCGTGGAGACGGGCAATCCGGTCCGGCAGGCGGTGCTCGACGTGGCCGGCAGGCCCTATGCCGTGCCCGAGCCCGGCGGACCGCTGCGGCTGCTCGTCTTCGGCGGCAGCCAGGGCGCGCGCTATTTTTCCGACACTGTGCCTGAGGCGGTGGCGGCGATGCCCAGCGCAATGCGCTCGCGGCTGAGCATCGTGCAGCAGGCACGCGGCGAGGACGAGGCGCGGGTGAGAGAGCACTACCGCGCTCTCGGCATCGAGGCCGAGGTCGCGTCGTTCTTCTCCGATCTGCCGGCGCGCATGGCCGCCGCGCATCTCGTCGTCTCACGCTCGGGCGCGTCGACGGTGCTCGAGCTTTCGGTGATCGGCCGGCCGGCCATCCTCGTGCCTCTTCCGCATGCCCTCGACGACGATCAAGGCCACAATGCACAGATCCTCGTCAATGCGGGGGGCGCGGTGATGCGGCGCCAGCCCGGCCTCGACGCGGCGGCGCTCGCAGGCGAGATCGTGGAGTTGCTGGGCGACGGCGACAGGCTCGCCGCCATGGCCTCGGCGGCCCGCTCGGTGCGAAGACCCGACGCGGCGCGGTTGCTCGCCGATCTGACAGAGGCTATTGCGTCCAGGAAATCCGTTTCGGAATTCAGGAAGGAGACGCACGCATGAAGATGCCACAGACGATCGGCCTCGTGCATTTCATCGGCATTGGCGGCATCGGCATGAGCGGCATCGCCGAGGTGCTGCACAATCTCGGCTACAAGGTGCAGGGATCCGATCAGGCTGACAGCGCCAATGTGCAGCGGCTGCGCGACAAGGGCATCGAATGCTTCGTCGGCCATCAGGCCGAAAACCTCGGCGAGGCCGAAGTGGTCGTCGTCTCCACCGCAATCAAGAAATCCAACCCGGAGCTGAAGGCGGCGAGAGAGAAGTTGCTGCCGATCGTGCGGCGCGCCGAAATGCTGGCCGAGCTGATGCGCTTCCGGCAGGCGGTCGCGATCGGCGGCACGCATGGCAAGACGACGACGACTTCGATGGTGGCGACGCTACTCGAAGCCGGCGGGCTCGACCCGACGGTAATCAATGGCGGCATCATCAATGCCTATGGCACCAATGCCCGCATGGGAGACGGCGAATGGATGGTGGTCGAGGCCGACGAGAGCGACGGCACCTTCCTCAAGCTGCCGGCCGAGATTGCCGTCGTCACCAATATCGACCCCGAGCACCTCGACCATTACGGCTCCTTCGACAAAGTGCGCGAAGCGTTTCGACAGTTCGTCGAGAATGTGCCGTTCTACGGCTTTGGTGTGATGTGCACCGACCATCCCGAGGTGCAGGCGCTGGTCGGCCGCATCGAGGACCGGCGCGTCATCACCTATGGCGAAAATGCGCAGGCCGACGTGCGCTTCACCAATCACCGCATGGACGGCCCGACCTCGGAATTCGACGTGGTGATCCGCGACCGCAAGACGCACGGCCAGATAACGATATCAGGCCTGCGGCTGCCCATGCCCGGGCGCCACAATGTCTCCAATGCGACGGCGGCGATTGCCGTCGCGCATGAGCTCGGCCTTTCGGCTGAGGCAATCAAGAAGGGCCTGTCGTCTTTCGCGGGCGTCAAGCGGCGCTTCACCCATACCGGTTCGTGGAACGGTGTCGATGTGTTCGACGATTACGGTCATCATCCGGTCGAGATCACGGCGGTACTGAAGGCTGCGCGCAGCGCTACCAAGGGTCGCATCATCGCCGTTACCCAACCGCATCGCTTCACCCGGCTGCGCGATCTGTTCGACGAGTTTTCCGTCTGCTTCAACGACGCCGATACGGTAATGGTGGCGCCCGTCTATGCGGCCGGCGAGGAACCGATCGACGGCGTCACGTCCGACGCACTGGTGTCGCGCATCCGCTCCGGCGGCCATCGCGACGCACGCTACATCGAAGGTCCGGCGGCGATTGCGCCGATCGTGCGCGAGGTGGCGAAGCCGGGCGATTTCGTCGTCTTCCTCGGCGCCGGCAACATCACCCAATGGGCCTATGCGCTGCCCAAGGAACTCGGCGGGACCATCTCATGATGCGCGGCCAGGCGTTGATCGAGAAGCTTGGCGACCGGCTTGCCGGACTGCGCGGCCGCATCACGCCCAATGCCGAGATGGACAAGATCACCTGGTTTCGAGCCGGCGGGCTCGCGGACGCATTGTTCCAGCCGGCCGACGAGGACGATCTTGCCACGTTCCTGAAGGCGGTGCCGGAGGAAATTCCGCTGACCATCGTCGGCGTCGGCTCGAACCTGCTTGTCCGTGACGGCGGCATTGCGGGCTTTGTCATCCGGCTTTCGGCCAAAGGCTTTGGCGAGACCGAAGTGATTGCGCCGACCACGATCAAGGCGGGCGCCGCGACACCCGACAAGCGCCTTGCGGCCGTTGCCTACGAGGCCGGCATCGGTGGCTTTCATTTCTACCACGGCATTCCCGGCGCCATTGGCGGAGCGCTGAGGATGAACGCCGGCGCCAATGGCGTCGAGACGCGCGAGCGCGTGGTCGAGGTGCGGGCACTCGACCGCAAGGGCAATGTTCATACGCTGAGCAATGCCGATATGGGCTATGCCTATCGCCATTCAGCGGCGCCGTCCGGGCTGATCTTCACATCGGCGCTGCTCGAAGGCATTTCTGAGGACAAGGCGGCGATCAAGGCCGCGATGGATGCTGTCCAGAACCATCGCGAGACCGTGCAGCCGATCCGCGAAAAGACCGGTGGCTCTACCTTCAAGAATCCTGAGGGCACCTCGGCCTGGAAGGAGATCGACAAGGCCGGCTGCCGCGGCCTGATGGTTGGTGGGGCGCAGATGTCGCCGATGCATTGCAACTTCATGATCAACACCGGAACCGCCACGGGCTACGAGCTTGAATATCTCGGTGAGACGGTGCGTGCGCGCGTGCTCGAAAGATCAGGCAT
Source organism: Mesorhizobium sp. M0522 (assembly GCF_040321085.1). NCBI lineage: Bacteria > Pseudomonadati > Pseudomonadota > Alphaproteobacteria > Hyphomicrobiales > Phyllobacteriaceae > Mesorhizobium > Mesorhizobium sp. M0522. The sequence continues at coordinate 24,073 of NZ_JAMYQW010000017.1, read as the reverse complement.
CCGGCTGCAGTGGGAGATCAAGCGCATCGGTAATTTTCGGCCGGGCCATGCCGTCCAGGAATTTCTCGGGCAGTTGCTTTAGGCAAGCTGACCGCCGTTGCCTTTCGGACTCATGAATTCACATTTTGCTGCCGTTTTTGCGGAAAGTGAATCCATCGGAATCGTAAGCACTTGCCAGCGAATCAACTCTCTGATTCTCTGCCCTGAAGCGTTTCCTGATTTGAGTCGTTTCGACGCGTTACTCGCGTTTCCATCTGGGGGGCAACCTGCCGGGAGACTCGGACTCAATGTTGCGGAAACACGGGAGCGAAGTTGCTCGGGCGCATTTGAGTGCGCGCGATGCTTTTCGGGGCATGCACGATGGTGCAGGCCTGCTGTGAGAGGAAATGACGGGGAATGACAAGCAAGCATGTGGCCGTCCTTCTGGGAGGATTCTCGTCCGAGCGGCCCGTGTCCCTGTCGTCGGGTAAAGCCTGTGCCGATACGCTCGAGGGAGAGGGCTACCAGGTCACCCGCGTCGACGTCTCGCGTGACATCGGCTCGGTGCTCGCCGAGCTCAAGCCTGACGTCGTCTTCAATGCGCTGCATGGCCCCTTCGGCGAGGACGGCACCATCCAGGGCATCCTCGAGTACCTCGCCATTCCGTACACCCATTCCGGCGTGCTTGCCTCGGCGCTCGCGATGAACAAGGAACAGGCCAAGAAGGTCGCGAAGGCGGCCGGCGTTCCGGTGGCGGAATCGAAGGTGGCCAATCGCTTCGCCATCCAGAACAAGCACCCGATGAAGCCGCCCTATGTAGTCAAGCCGGTCAACGAAGGATCGAGCTTCGGCGTCGTCATCGTGCATGAAGGCCAGTCGCATCCGCCGCAGATCGTCGGCTCGTCCGAGTGGAGATATGGCGATACGGTGATGGTCGAGCGTTATGTGCACGGGCGGGAATTGACCTGCGCGGTGATGGGCGATGTGGCGCTCGGTGTCTGCGAGATCATCCCGACCGGCCATTCCTTCTACGACTATGATTCAAAATACGTCGCGGGAGGATCAAAACACGAATGCCCGGCAAAACTTTCACCGAATATTTACCAAAAAATACAGACACTGACGCTCAAGGCTCACCAAGCTATCGGCTGTCGGGGCGTTTCCCGGTCGGACTTCCGTTATGACGATCGTCACTCCGAAAACGGCGAAATTGTCTGGCTCGAGGTCAACACCCAGCCGGGCATGACGCCGACGTCTTTGGTGCCGGAAATCGCCGCGCAAGCGGGACACTCGTTCGGCGATTTGTTGAGTTGGATGGTGGAGGACGCTTCGTGTCTGCGTTGAAGTGGGGACAGGGCAAGGGGAAGGGCGCGGCCGGGCCGGCGCTGTTCGGCATGTCGTTGTCGCTCGACCATTTCGTGCTGCCGCGCCTGCTCCGCCGGCCGGTGCGCGTGCTGGTGCGCCTCGGCGAAGGCGACTTCGAAGCGCCGCCCTATTGCGCTGCCATGCTGTCGGCGGCACTGCTTGTTTCGAGCAGTGCCTATGGCGCCTATCTCGGCGGATATTCCGACGCCATCGTCCAGAGTGTCACCGCCCGCACCGGCTTTGCCGTCGACCAGGTCAAGGTCGTCGGCAACCGCGAAACGTCCGAGATAGATATTCTCGACAGGCTGGAACTCGACGGCTGGACCTCGCTGATCGGCTTCGATGCCGAAGCTGCGCGCGAACGCATCACCACGCTACCCTGGGTCGAAGCCGCCGCAGTGCGCAAGGTCTACCCGCATACGCTGGAAGTGCGCGTCGAGGAGCGCGAGCCGTTCGCGCTGTGGCAGCAAGGCAGCGCGCTTTCGGTCATCGAGAAATCCGGCACCGTCATTGCGCCGTTCTCCGGCGGCAAGCAGATATTGCTGCCGCTGATCATCGGCACCGGCGCACCGGCCAAAGCGCCGGATTTCCTAGCCAAGATCAAGAATTATCCGGAGCTCGCCGCGCGGATCAAGGGCTATATCCGCATCGGCGAACGGCGCTGGGATCTCAAGCTTGAAAACGGCATCACGATCAAGCTTCCCGAAGACGGTGAGGATCAGGCGATTGCCGACCTGGTCAGGATGGATCACGAGAACGGGCTTTTGACGCGCGACATCGCCGCCGTCGACATGCGCCTTTCCGATCGTCTGGTCGTCCAGTTGACGCCGGAAGCGGCGACACAGCGCCAAGCCGCGCTCGACGAAAAGCCCAAGATGCTGAAGCGCAAGCCGGAGACGAAGATATGAGCTGGCTTGGCGGCAATAGCGATGCCTCGTCGCGCCGGTCCGGCATCCTGACGGTGCTGGATGTCGGCTCCAGCAAGGTCTGCTGCGTGGTGGCCAAACTCAAGCCGCGCGACGATGGCAAGCTGCTGCGCGGACGCTCGCATCGCGTCCAGGTGATCGGCATCGGCCACCAGAAATCGCAAGGCGTGAAATCGGGCGTCGTCATCGATCTCGACCGTGCCGAGCACGCCATCCGTCTTGCCGTCGACGCCGCCGAACGCATGGCGGGACTGACGGTCGATTCGCTGATCGTCAACATGACTGCCGGCCGGCTGAAGAGCGAGGCTTTTTCGGCTACCATCAATCTCGGCGGCCATGAGGCCGACGAGGCCGACATCAAGCGCGTGCTTGCCGCCGGCGCCAAGCAGGCGTTGCGGGCCGAGCGCGAGGTGATCCATTCGCTTCCCGTAGCCTTTTCGCTGGATGCCGAGCGCGGTGTGCGCGATCCGCGCGGCATGGTTGGCGACCAGCTTGGCGTCCACATGCACGTGCTGACAGGCGACGCAGCGCCCTTGCGCAATCTGGAGCTCTGCATCAACCGCTCGCATCTGTCAGTCGAACGCATGGTGGCGACGCCCTATGCCAGTGGGCTTGCTGCGCTGGTCGACGACGAGCTCGAAATGGGCGCGGCCTGCATCGACATGGGCGGCGGCACGACGACGATCTCGGTGTTTTCGGAAGGCAAGTTCGTCCATGGCGATGCCATCGCGATCGGCGGCAACCACGTCACGCTGGATATGGCCAAGGGCCTGTCGACCTCGCTCGATGCCGCCGAAAGGCTGAAAGTGATGCATGGCTCGGCGCTGCCTGGCAGTGCCGACGACCGCGACCTGGTTTCCATCCATCCGATCGGCGAGGACGGCGAGGTGCCGTTGCAGGTCCCGCGCTCGGTGATGACGCGCATCATCCGCGCCCGCATCGACGAGACGCTGGAATTGTTGCGCGACCGGCTGAACAAATCCGGCTACGGCAACGCCGTCGGCAAGCGTGTGGTGCTGACCGGCGGTGCCAGCCAGCTTGCCGGCCTGCCAGAAGCAGCACGCCGCATTCTCGGCCGCAATGTGCGCATTGGCCGCCCGCTTGGCGTGGCAGGCCTGCCCGAGGCGGCCAAGGGGCCGGCTTTTTCGACGCCCGTCGGGCTTCTGATCTACCCGCAGATGGCGAGCTTCGAGAGCCGCCCGGCGAAGGGAATTTCCGGTCTTCGGATGACCGGAACAGGCGGAAAACTGCATCGAATGAGTCAGTGGTTGAGAGACAGTTTTTAATTTGACGGGGACAGCCCCATAGGCGGCCGCGGCGGCGAAGCGGCGGGAAAGGCAAAGGACGAAGACAATGACCATCAATCTGCAGAAGCCGGACATCACCGAGCTCAAGCCGCGCATCACCGTGTTCGGTGTCGGCGGCGGCGGCGGCAATGCCGTCAACAACATGATCACCGCCGGCTTGCGCGGCGTCGAGTTCGTGGTGGCCAACACCGACGCGCAGGCACTGACGATGTCGAAGGCCGAGCGGCTGATCCAGCTCGGCGCGCATGTCACCGAGGGTCTCGGCGCCGGATCGCAGCCTGAAGTCGGGCGCGCGGCGGCGGAGGAATGCATCGACGAGATCATCGATCATCTCTCCAACACGCATATGTGCTTCGTCACTGCCGGCATGGGCGGCGGCACCGGCACCGGGGCGGCTCCCGTCGTTGCCCGCGCTGCCCGCGAAAAGGGTATCCTCACCGTCGGCGTCGTCACCAAGCCGTTCCACTTCGAAGGCCAGCGCCGCATGAAGACGGCCGACATGGGTATCGAGGAACTGCAGAAATGCGTCGATACCCTGATCGTCATTCCCAACCAGAACCTGTTCCGGCTGGCCAATGACAAGACCACCTTCGCCGATGCCTTCGCCATGGCCGACCAGGTGCTCTATTCGGGCGTTGCCTGCATCACCGACCTGATGGTCAAGGAAGGCCTGATCAATCTCGACTTCGCCGACGTCCGCTCGGTCATGCGCGAAATGGGCAAGGCGATGATGGGCACTGGCGAGGCTTCGGGCGAGGGCCGTGCAATGGCCGCGGCGGAAGCCGCCATCGCCAACCCGCTGCTCGACGAGACCTCGATGAAGGGCGCCAAGGGCCTGCTGATCTCGATCACCGGCGGCCGCGACCTGACCCTGTTCGAAGTCGATGAGGCGGCAACCCGCATTCGCGAAGAGGTCGACCAGGATGCCAACATCATTCTGGGCGCCACTTTCGACGAGGAACTCGAAGGCGTTATCCGCGTGTCGGTGGTCGCCACCGGCATCGACAAATCGGCGGCCGAAATCGCTGCCGCGCCGATCGCCATCCGCACGGCTCCGCCGAAGCCGGTCAGCCGCCCGGCGGCCCAGGTCACGGAAATGCGCCCGGCGCCTGTCCAGCAACCGATCTATGAACCACGTGCTGCCGACCCGGTCGCCGAGGCCATTCAGCTCGCCGAGGCGAATGCGGCAGCGATGGCGCAGGCCCGCCCGGCACCGGTCGCCCATGCGGAAGACTTCCGCCCGCAGAGCAAGATCTTCCAGGCGCCTCCGGCTCAGCCGCAGCCGATGATGCAGCCAGTGGTTCAGCAAGCGATGCAGCCTGCTCCGCATCGTGAAATGCCGCAGCCGGTTGCCGCAGCACCCCAGCGCATGCCGCGGGTCGAGGATTTCCCGCCGCAGGTGAAGGCCGAAGTGGAAGCCAAGGCGCGCCCGGCCGACCACGAAAACAGCGGCCCGATGGGCTTGCTCAAGCGCCTGACCAACGGCTTGACCCGCCGCGAAGAGGAGCCTGCAAGGCTGCAGCCGGCGCAGCCGCGCGAACCGAAACTGCGCCAGGCGCCGGCCGAAGTGCGCCGCCTAGCCAGCCAGGATCCGCAACTTTACGCGCCGCGCCGCGGCCAGCTGGACGAGCAGGGCCGACTGACGCCGCAGAGCCGGGCTGTCCAGGAAGACGATCAGTTGGAGATTCCCGCCTTTCTGCGCCGACAGGCCAATTGACCTGTTAACGGTTCGTGACAGTTGTTAACAGGCGAGCAGGAGACTGTTCGCCTGTTAATATTAAAAGCAATTTTAAAACAAGGACTTATGGGGCAATCCCGCGCTGGAGCGCGGTTACAACGAGTAAGAAACCGTGATTTGGAGTCTCCCTGCGGGACCATTATCTTCGCCACCGACCAAAGTCGGTTTGCTGGGAGTCTCGGGGAAGTGGCCCTGCCTGCCGATCAATCAAGAGCCGCGCCCTCAGGGCAGATGAAGCGGACCTAGGCAGCATGGGCTATGGGGATTGTTTTGCACGACTATCAGACGACACTTAAATCGCGTGCGACGCTGACCGGCATCGGCGTTCACAGTGGCAATCCGGTCACCGTCCATTTCCTGCCGGCGGACGCCGATACGGGTGTCGTCTTCCAGCTTTCGAATGCAAGCGGAAGCCACGAATTTCGCGCGCTCGTCTCCGAGGTCGGCGCCACCGATCTCTGCACCATGCTTGGCGATCCGCAAGGCGAGCACATTGCCACGGTCGAGCATCTGATGGCGACGCTTTTCGGGCTTGGAATCGACAATCTCGTCATCGAAATCGACGGCCATGAGGTGCCTATCCTCGACGGCAGCGCAGTGATGTTCGTCGAGGCCATTGACCAGGCAGGCATCGAAACGCTGCCGGTCAAGCGTCGCTACATCAGGGTGGTCAAGCCGGTTCGCATCGAGAACGGCGCCTGCTGGGCGGAGTTCAGGCCCTATGACGGCACGCGCTTCGAGATCGAGATCGATTTCGAAAGCCCGGCGATCGGGCGCCAGCTTTTTGCATCCGACATGAACGCCGACATTTTCCGCCGCGACGTCGCGCGGGCCCGCACTTTCGGTTTCATGAAGGACGTCGAGCGGCTGTGGGCGGCCGGCTATGCGCTCGGCTCGTCTTTGGAAAACTCCCTGGTGATCGGCGACGACAACCGCGTGATCAACATGGGAGGCCTGCGCTATCCCAACGAGTTCGCGCGCCACAAGACGATGGATGCGATGGGCGACCTGGCGCTCGCCGGTACCCGGTTCATCGGCTGCTTCCGCTCCTATCGTGGCGGCCACAGGCTGAACGCAGCTGCGCTGCGCCGTCTCTTGTCCGACCGTTCGGCTTTCGAGATCGTTGAGACGACGCGCCGCGAGCGCGGGCGTACCGCCGAGATGAGCGCCGTCAACGCACCCCTCTATGCGCCCTGGATGATCTGATTCTTAACGTTTTTGCGGCTCTTATCGCGATCAGCTGTGTTGCATGGATGCATCACCGGCCGGCCAAATTACACAGCTTTCCAGGTGGCGCCAAACCGCCACAAAAATGTGCGATTGGCCGGGGATAGCGTTGCCGGGCAAGGCAATTATGGTTTATGGCTGCTGCCGTCGACTGAAATGACGCCGAAAGGGCGGAATCCAAACATGTTTTTCAAGCGAGTTGGTCAATCGAAGGCGCTGCGGCGGGCTGTTTTCCTGGCGCTTTCGGTGGTCGTTCCATCGCTGTTTCTGTCGGCCTGCATGTCGTCCGAGAAGGACGTCGATCTGTCGACCTATGTCGATCAGACCGAGCCGGCCGACGTGCTCTACAATCAGGGTCTCGCCAATCTGAATGCCGGGCGCCTGCAGGAAGCAAGCCGCAAATTCGATGCGGTCGACCGCCAGCATCCGTATTCGGAATTCGCCCGCAAATCGATGGTGATGGGCGCCTTTGCCGACTACCGTCAAGGCAATTACGACGAGGCGATCGGTTCGGCCAAGCGCTACCTGACCCTTTATCCGTCGACCGACGATGCAGCCTATGCCCAGTACATTATCGGGCTGAGCTACTACCGTCAGATCAAGGACGTCACCCAGGACCAGAAGGAAGCGCGTCTTACCGTGCAGACGATGCAGGACCTCGTGACGCGCTGGCCCACGTCCGAATATGCCGACGACGCCAAGGAGAAGATCCGCTTCGCCAACGATCAGCTCGCCGGCAAAGAGATGCAGATCGGCCGCTATTATCTCGAGCGCCGCGAATACATCGCGGCGGTCAAACGGTTCCGTAACGTCGTGGAGAACTATTCCAACACACGTCATGTCGAGGAAGCGCTGGCGCGTCTTACCGAGAGCTACTATGCGATGGGGCTGACGTCGGAAGCGCAGACCGCTGCGGCCGTGCTCGGCACCAACTATCCCGATAGCCAGTGGTACAAGGACTCCTACAAGCTCCTGCAGAGTGGTGGGCTCGAGCCGCGCGAGAATGCCGGATCGTGGATCTCCAAGGCCGGGAAGCTGATCACCGGCGCCTGAGCGGCGCGTCCCCATGCTCTCCAGACTGTCGATCCGCGATATCGTTCTGATCGAGAAGCTGGACATGGACTTCTCGTCCGGCCTTTCGGTCCTTACCGGCGAAACCGGCGCTGGAAAATCCATCCTGCTCGACGCTTTGTCACTGGCGCTTGGCGCCCGCGGCGACGCTTCGCTGGTGCGGCATGGCGCGGCACAAGGCCAGATCATCGCCGTGTTCGACGTGCCGCGCAACCACGCGGCTCGCATGCTGCTTGCCGAGAATGCCATCGAGGACGACGGCGACATCATCCTGCGCCGCGTCCAGACGGCTGACGGCCGCACGCGCGTGTTCGTCAACGACCAGCCGTCCAGCGTGACGCTGATGCGCGACATCGGCCGTGCGCTGGTCGAGATCCACGGCCAGCACGACGAGCGCGCTTTGGTCGATCCCGGCGCCCATCGCGAGTTGCTGGACAGCTTCGGCGGTCATCTAGGTGCCGCGCGGGCAACAGGCGAGGCGTGGCGGCACTGGCGCGCCTGCGAGCAGGAATTTTCACGGCACCGGGCCAAAGTCGAGGCAGCTGCCCGCGAGGCCGATTATCTGCGTGCAGCGGTCGCCGAATTGACCAGGCTCGATCCGCAACCGAGCGAAGAGACCGAGCTCGCCGAACTGCGCGCCGCGATGATGCGGGCGGAAAAGATCGCCTCCGAAGTCCACGATGCGCAGGATGTGCTCTCGGGCCCGTCCTCGCCCTTGCCGCAACTGGCCAGCCTGCTCAGGCGGCTGCAGCGCAAGGTGACGGAAGCGCCCGGCTTGCTCGAGGATGTCGTCAAATCGCTCGACGAGGCGATGCTGTCGCTCGACGCGGCGCAGTCGGGCGTCGAAGCAGCACTTCGCGCCACCGAATATGATCCGCAGCGGCTGGAGAAGGCTGAGGAGCGGCTGTTTTCGCTGCGCGCCGCCTCGCGCAAGCACAGCGTCGCCGTCGATGACCTGGCGCAATTGCGTGACACCATGGCGGCCGACCTTGCCGATCTCGACGCCGGCGAAGAGCGCCTGCATGCGCTGGAGACACAGGCTGCAGCGGCGCGCCAGGCCTATGACATTACGGCGGCCCAGCTATCGTCGCGTCGCCATGCGGCGGCCGTCGGGCTGACCAAGGCGGTGATGGCCGAACTGCCGGCGCTGAAGCTCGAACGGGCCGAGTTCATCGTCGAGATCGCAAGCGATGCCGAGAGCCGCATGGAAGAAGGCATCGACCAGGTCGAGTTCTGGGTGCGCACCAACCCCGGCACCAGGCCCGGCCCGATGATGAAAGTCGCTTCCGGCGGTGAGCTTTCGCGCTTCCTGCTGGCGTTGAAGGTAGCACTCGCTGACCGGGGCTCGGCGCCGACCTTGGTCTTCGACGAAATCGACACCGGCGTCGGCGGTGCGGTTGCCGACGCCATCGGCCAGCGGCTGGCGCGGCTGGCAAAACGCGTGCAGGTGCTTTCGGTCACGCATGCACCACAAGTGGCGGCGCGCGCGGCGACGCATTTCCTGATCTCCAAATCAGGCGGGGCCGACCGGGTCTCGACCGGCATCGCCGAGATGGACCGGGCGGCGCGGCAGGAAGAGATCGCACGCATGCTCGCCGGTGCCACCATCACCGACGAGGCGCGCGCGGCGGCCGAGCGGCTGCTGCGGGAGAACACCGCTGCAGCCTAGAGCGGTTTATCGTTTCACGGAAACGCCGAACCGCTCTACCTCTTTGTTTGCGCAATTCCGGACGGAAAACCGTTTCACACTTTTCCTGGAATTGCTCCAGGCGAGTTCGTTTCCGGCGCTCGCGACCTGAGTCAGGATATGGCTCCATCCTGCTGTTCAGGAATGATTTTCCGTGTCTGGTCTCTCCCTCATGAGAGAATCCTGTTCTATTGTGTCGCGCCACCGTGGAGGGAGCAGTGCATGGACGAAAAACCAGTCGATTCGCTCAGCGAAAGCGAGGCGGCAAGCGAGTTGAAGCGGTTGGCGCAGGAGATCGCCGAGCACGACCGGCGCTACCATGGCGAGGACGCGCCGATTATCACGGATGCGGAATATGACGCGCTGACGCGGCGCAACCTCGCCATCGAGCAGCGGTTCCCGCATCTTGTGCGCGAGGATTCGCCCTCACGCAGGGTCGGCGCGCCGCCGGCGGAAGGTTTTGCCAAGGTGCGCCACGCGGTGCCGATGCTCAGCCTCGCCAAGGCCTATACCGACCAGGACGTCGCGGACTTCATCGAACGGGGCCGGCGATTCTTTGATCGCGACAAGGATCTGAACATCGCCTTCACGGCGGAGCCGAAGATCGACGGGCTATCGGCTTCCCTGCGGTATGAAGGCGGTGTGTTCGTGCAGGGAGCAACGCGCGGCGACGGCGTCGTCGGCGAGGACATCACCGCCAATCTCAAGACCATCGCCGATATTCCCAAGACCTTGAAGGGATCGGACTGGCCCGAGGTCATCGAAATACGCGGTGAGGTCTATATGACCTACGCGGAATTCGAGGCGCTGAAGCAACGTTCGGCGGCGATAGGCGGCCAGGATTACGTCAATCCGCGTAACACGGCGGCCGGGTCGCTCCGCCAAAAGGACCCGTTAGTTACCGCCAGCCGCAACCTTAAATTCTTTGCTTACGCCTGGGGCTATACTTCAAAGGATCCAGCTCCGACCCAATACGATTCCGTGCAGAAATTCGCCGAGTGGGGGTTCAAGGTCAGTCCGCTGATGGTCCGGGCAAAATCGGTCGAGGAACTGGTCGCGCATTATCACCTTATCGAGGCCCAGCGCTCATCGCTCGGCTACGACATCGACGGCGTCGTCTACAAGGTCGACCAATTGGAGTTGCAGCGCAGATGGGGCTTTGTCACCGGCGAACCACGCTGGGCGATCGCTCACAAATTTCCGGCCGAACAGGCGATGACGACCGTGCTCAGGATCGACATTCAGGTCGGCCGTACCGGTACGCTGGCGCCCGTTGCCCGGCTTGCGCCCGTCACGGTCGGCGGCGTCGTGGTCGAAAATGTCACGCTTCACAACGAAGACTACATCAAGGGTCTGGACAGCAACGGCCAGCCGATCCGCGACGGCTATGACGTGCGTATCGGCGACACGGTGGTCATCCAGCGGGCAGGGGACGTCATTCCGCAGATCGTCAGCGTCGTAGCCGACAAGCGTCCGCCAGATGCGGTGCCCTACGAATTCCCGCACAAATGTCCGATCTGCGGCTCGCCGGCAACGCGCGAGATCAACGAGAAGACCGGCAAGGAAGATTCCCGCCGACGTTGCACCGGCGAACTGATCTGTCCTGCGCAGGCCGTCGAAGGATTGCGCCACTTTGTGTCGCGCGGCGCCATGGATATCGAAGGCCTGGGCGCTGAAAACATAGACCTGTTCTTCAATGCCGGGTTGGTCAAGACAGCCGCCGATATCTTCACCCTCCGGGACCGCCGTCCCGCCGTCACCAAGGCGCTGGCGGAGCGACGGGAGGAGCAGGCCAGGCAGCGCGAGGCCGCATCGGGCAAAACGCGCAAGAATGTACGCAGCGTCGAGGAACGCAACTATGACGGCCTCGACAAGCTCTTCGCTGCCATCGACGCCCGCCGCGAACCCGAACTCGATCGCTTCATCTTTGCGCTGGGCATCCGCCATATCGGCGAAACGACGGCCGCTGTGCTGGCCCGAACGTTCTCGACGATCGAGGAGTTGATCCGCATTGGCAAGGAGACAGCAGCGGCAGCCGATCCACACACCGTTTTTCCTTCGATCAACGGCATCGGCGATACGGTGATAGGCGCCCTTCGCGATTTCTTCGGCAATGAACGCAACGACGCCGTGCTTGAAGCGCTGCTCACACAGGTCCACCCGAAGCCGTACATTGTGAACGTCTCAGCCGATAGTGCGGTCGCCGGCAAGACAATCGTGTTTACAGGCACGCTGGAAAAGATGACGCGCCCGGAGGCCAAGGCGATGGCCGAACGTCTCGGCGCGAAGGTCGCCGGCTCGGTTTCCGCGAAGACCGATCTTCTGGTGGCAGGGCCAGGCGCCGGTTCCAAGCTGAAGGAGGCGACCAAATTCGGCATCGAGGTGATCGACGAAGACACCTGGCTGCAGCGGATTGGCAAGGGCGGGTGATGGCGGCTGCGTTCAACGGTTTTGGGCAAAAGGCCATTCCCTTCCTCAAGGCGCTGGATTTTCATCAGAGCCGGGAGTGGTTTTTGGAAAACCGCGACCTTTTCGAGCGCGACCTGCGCGATCCCTTCGGCGATCTGGTCGAGACGCTCTCCGAGCGCTTCACGGCCGCGGGGCTCGGCCTGCGCGGCGACCGCAAGAAGTCGCTGTTCCGGATTAACCGCGACGTGCGTTTCGCCAAGGACAAACGGCCTTATAACCGGCATTTGTCGGCGATCCTTTCGCCCGACGGCACCAAGATGGAACAGGGCGTGTTTTACGTCCATATCGGGCTGGAGCGCTGCTTTGCCGCCGTTGCCTGGTGGCAGCCCGGACCGGAGCTATTGCTGGCGCTGCGCAACGCGATCGCGAAGCGGTCCGCTGAATTCCGCAGCCTCGTTGCGGCGCTGAAGAAGAACGGCCTCGAGTTCGACCCGGACGGCTGCATGAAGCGCACGCCGCGCGGCTTCGAGCATATCGCCGAGCCCGATCTCGCTGCCGCGATCCGCAACCGGCATTTTGCCGTCCGGCACGCAATCGAGCCGGCGAATATCTACGGAGCTGGATTGGTCGACGAGCTTGTCGACTTCGCCATGCGGGCAAAACCGCTGCTCGACTGGGGCAGGGCGATCGAAGGCAAGGCTTCGCCGCGCTAGGCTCGGAAGGGAGCTTGCCGCGACGCTTCAGCCATCATTTCCGCTGATCGTTTGCCTCAAGCAAATTGGTGTGACAAGCCGGGCCGCTCTCTCTACATACGGCCGTTCCCAAGGAGCGATCGATGTCGGCGGAAGCAATCTCCGAAAACGGAGCGAAAAGCGATTTCTGGGACGGCGTGCGGCTCAGCATGCCCGTCGTGGTGGCGTCGGCGCCGTTTGCATTACTATTCGGGGCGCTCGCCGCCGACAACGGGTTTTCCGTGCTCGAAGCGTTCCTGATGAGCGCAACGGTGTTCGGCGGCGCCAGCCAGATGGTGGGCATCGAGCTGTTCGGCCAGCATGTCGCTCCGTGGCTGATCGTGCTGTCGATCTTCGCGGTGAATTTTCGCCATGTCCTCTATTCGGCTGGCATCGGCCGGCGCATTGCGCATTGGCCGCTGGTGCAGCAGGCGATAGGCTATTTTGTGCTGACCGATCCGCAGTTCGCGGTGGCCGAGCGCAAGGCGGAGGCCGGCGAGACCGTCGGGTTCACCTGGTATATGGGGCTTGGGCTGCCGGTCTATGTGTTCTGGATCATCGAAAGCGCGCTCGGCGCGATGTTCGGCAAGCTTATTCCCGACACCCATGCGCTGGGCATCGATTTCCTGCTGCCGATCTATTTTCTCGGCCTGGTCATGAGCTTCCGCAAGCGGCCGCTGTGGCTGCCGGTGGTCGTCGCCAGCGCTGCCGCCTCCATCATTGCCTACAAAACGGTCGGCTCGCCTTGGCATGTCTCCATCGGTGCGCTGGCCGGCGTGCTGCTCGCCGTCATCCTGCCGCCCCGCCACAGCGGCGTGGAGGCACGGCGATGAGCACGACCTTGTGGATCATCGTCGCCGCTGCCATCGCGACCTATCTGACCCGCATCGGCGGTCATCTGGTGATCTCCCGCTTCGACCATATCCATCCGCGCGTCGAGGCCGGGCTCAGCGCCGTTCCGGCGGCGGTGCTGACCACGCTGGTGGCGCCGGCGGCCGTGAGTGCCGGGCCGGCGGAATGGGCAGCCTTGATCGTCGCCGGCCTGGTCTCGCTGCGTGGCGGCCTGATGGCGATGTTCCTGGCGGGTGCTGCCGTGCTGATCCTCGCCCGGCAGCTCGTCGGCTGATCGACTTTTGCCTTGGCGGCGAGAGCACACATGCGCTTTACCGCAGCGACTATTGCCGCGCCGACCCGCGACAGGCTCAGCCGGATCGCCTCCGCTCTCTCCTGGTGGGCGCCACGCACGGCGTCGCTATAGAGCGCTTCGCGCTGCTTCGGCGTCAATGCGCTTAGATCGATCGGCTGGATGCCGAAGGGCTCACGCGACATTTCCATCTCCCCTGGTTTGCCGTGTTGATCGGCAGCTACACCGGCGATTTACGGGAAAGGCATAATCAGTTAAAATGAATAATTAAGATCGTTATGTTCTCCAGGAGAGATGTATGGATTTGGCCGATCTGCGCATCTTCCGCACGGTGGTGCGCGAGGGCGGAATCACCAAGGCGGCGGAAAAACTGTTTCGCGTGCAGTCGAACGTGACCACACGCATCCGGCAGCTCGAGGAGGATCTCGGCGTGCAGCTGTTTATCCGGGAGGGCAAGCGCCTGCACGTATCGCCGGCCGGTCACAGACTGGTTGGCTATGCGGATCGGCTGCTGGCGCTTGCGGAGGAGGCGCGAACGGCGATGCTCGATCCACGCCCGCGCGGCACTCTTCGCCTAGGTGCTATGGAGAGCACCGCCGCGGCACGGCTTCCAAGTCTGCTCGCCGAATACCATGCACGGCATCCCGAAGTGGAAATCCAGTTGCGCACCGGCAATCCGCAGGTTCTCGCGACCGCCATGCTTGCCGGTGAGCTCGATGCAGCGTTCGCCGCCGAGCCGATCGCTGACGTTCCGTTCGAAAAGCTGCCGGCATTCCACGAGCAGCTGGTCATTGTCTCGGCGGCATCGTGCGTTTCGGTCGAAGACCACCTGGACATGCCCAAAACCATGATAGCCTTCGAGCACGGCTGTCCGCACCGCAAGCGGCTGGAACAATGGTATGCGCGCAGAGGGTTCATGGCCGAGAAAACCATCGAGCTTGGTTCATACCATGCCATCCTTGGTTGCGTGGTGGCTGGCATGGGCATAGCGCTGATGCCGAAAAGCGTGCTTTCGGGTTTCCCGGAAAGCCGCTGGCTAAAGCTGCACGAACTGCCCTCTGACGAAGACAATGCCGTCACGGTGTTGTTCTGGCGCAAGGGAGCCGGTTCTCCCAACGTCACCGCTTTGCAGGGACTGCTTGCGGAGCAAAGCCTGTCAACCGGCGTTGCCGCCGCGGCTATTGCTTGAAGTCGTGCGGCAGCGGCGCGGTTGTCTTTTCCAGCCAGGCCAGCGTTTCGCCGTCGAGCATCGGTCCGATCTCGGCCAGTACGCGCGCATGGTATTCGTCAAGCCAATGCAACTCGTCGCGGGTTAAAAGGTCCGATCGAACCAGCCGCTTGTCGATCGGCGCCAGCGTCAGTGTCTCGAAGCCGTGCATGGCGATGTCGCCGTCCTCGATTGCCTCGGCCGGTGTCACCAGAATCAAGTTCTCGATGCGGATGCCGTAGGAACCTTCCTTGTAATAGCCGGGCTCGTTGGAGACGATCATGCCGGCCAGCAGCTTTTCGGTACCGGTCTTGGCGATACGCTGCGGGCCCTCATGCACGGCGAGATAGGAGCCGACACCGTGCCCGGTGCCATGAGCGAAATCGCAGCCATGGTTCCATAGCGCCAGGCGCGCCACGGCATCGATTTCGGAGCCGCGCGTGCCTTGGGGGAAGCGCAGCATGGAGATGCCGATCATGCCTTTCAGCACCAGCGTGAAGCGCTCGCGCATCTCCTCGGTTGGCGTGCCGATCGGCACGGTGCGGGTGATGTCGGTGGTGCCGTCCTGGTACTGTCCGCCGGAGTCGAGCAGGAACAGCTCCCCATGCTCCAGTTTGCGATTGGTGGCGCGGGAGACGCGGTAGTGCATGATGGCTCCGTTAGGACCAGCGCCGGAGATGGTATCGAACGATACGTCGCGCAGTGGCATCTGCGTTTCTTCGCCGGTCTGACGGCGCGTCTCCTCAAGCTTTGTGACAACGGCGATTTCGTCGAGCGTGCCGGGCTTCTGGCGGTCGAGCCAGCACAGCAGCTTGGCGACCGCGGCGCCGTCGCGGCGATGTGCGGCGCGTGCGCCGGCGATCTCAGCTTTGTTCTTTGTTGCGCGTGGAATGCGGGCCGGATCGGCCGTGGCAATGACGGTGCCGCCATTATCCTCGACCAGCATTCTGAGCTTGTCCGCCGCGAGAACCGGGTCCAGCGCGATTTTTGCGCCGCCCTTGGCCCGGGTGACGATTGCCGTTTCGAATTCACCTGGTTCGTGCAATTCGGCGAGCTGCGTCAGGTAGGCCGCGACGGTGCGCGAAAACTTGCGCTGGTCCATGAAAAGCAGATGCGAGCCGTCGGCGGCGAGCACGGCAAAGCCGAGCGCCAGCGGTGTGTGCGGTACGTCGCCGCCACGGATGTCGAACGCCCAGGCAATGGAGGAGGGGTCGGTCAGTACGGCATGGGTGGCGCCGTCCTTCTCGGTGGCCGCCGCCAGCCGCACCAGCTTGTCCTTGGCCAGTTCGCCGGCAAAGCCGATCGGGTGGATCTCGACCGGCCCCAGTGGCGGCCCGGGCTGGTCCTGCCAGATGGCGTCGATTGGATTCTCTTCGAGCGGCACCAGTATCGCGCCTGATTTCTCGGCCGAGGCCTTCAGCGCCTTGACGTCACTGATCGTATGGAGCCACGGATCGAAACCAAGTCGCACGCCCTTGCCGAGATTGTCCTTGATCCAGTTGGCCGGCGGGTTGTCGACAAGGCTCTCGATCGAAAAGATGTCGAGATCGACCTCCTGGCGCACCTGCAGCGTGTAGCGCCCGTCGACAAACATGACGGCGCGCTCGCCAAGCACAATGGCGACTCCGGCCGAGCCGCTGAAGCCGGTCAGCCATTTCAGCCGTGCCGAGCGATCGGCGACATATTCGCCCTGGTGCTCGTCGGCACGGGGCACAATGAAGCCATCCAGCCCGTTCGCCGCCAACCATTGGCGCAGCATTGCCACGCGCGGCTTGCCAACGGCCGGATCGCCGGCGGAATCGAAGGTCTGGAACATGTCGGCTCTCCTCGAATGCTGGCGCGACCGTAGCGCATGACTTCGAAAATCGGAATCGATTTTCGGACCGATCATTCCCGGTTGCTGCGTGTCTCTTTGCGCATGGACGCCATGCAGAATCGTCGATTTCAAAAAGCGTCAGCAAGGCTTACCTTCTTCACGTGGAGGAAAGAGTCCTATTGCCCTGCAAAGGAGACCGTCATGTCCACGATTTCACCTAGACGCGGATTTTTCAGAAACGCTGTGAAAGCGCTGATCGAAGCTCGCCAGCGCGAAGCGAGCCGGTATGTGAGCGGCGTTCTGCTTGGCTTTGACGACGAAACGCTGAAAGCGCACGGCTACGATCGCGAACAGCTGAAGAAAGCGGCGAACTCGCGCTAGGTCCGAGTTGATTCCGGCTTGCGTTGAAGGCGCTGCGCCTCAGCGCTTGAGGTGAATCGTCACCCAGCCCCCGCGGTGCAAGGTGCGGACGTGCCGGAATTTCTGGGCGACATAGGCCGCGATTACCGCATCGCGCTGGCGCTCGAGGATGCCCGATAAAACGATCGAGCCACCGAGCGCGATATGTCCGGCCATTTGCGGCGCCAGACGCATCAGCGGCCGCGCCAATATGTTGGCGACGATCAGGTCGAAGGGCGCACGCGCGGCAAAGATCGGATGATGAAAACCGGGCGCCGCCACCGTTTCAATGAGCCCCTTGACCTGGTTCAGCCGCGCATTGGCGGCGGCCACCTTGACGGCGACCGGGTCGATGTCGGTCGCCAGCACCGGGATATGCGCAAGCCTGGCCGCTGCGATCGCGAGCACCGCGCTGCCGGTGCCAAGGTCGAGCGCGTTGCGCGGATGTTCGCGCCGTACGACCTGCTCCAGCATTTCGAGGCAGCCGGCGGTGGTGCCGTGATGGCCGGTGCCGAAAGCAAGGCCGGCCTCGATCTCGATGGCGAGCTCGCCGCTGTGGCGCTTCCTGCGGTCATGCGCGCCATGGACGAAGAAGCGCCCGGCCCGCACCGGCTTCAATCCCTCCAGCGAGCGCGCCACCCAGTCGATGTCGGGCAGCGCTTCGCGCGCTATCGGTTTCGACAGCGACAGTCCGGCAAGGATGTCCCTAAGCCGCGCCTCGACCGCATCAACGTCGTCGTCGGCATAGAGCGATACTTCGTGGATGTCGCGGTCCTCGTCGACCTCGAGCACCGCAATCGGCAGGCCCTCATCGTCGAATGCCGCACCGAGCGCCGCGAAGATGCGGTCAGCCTCGATCTTGCCCGCGGTGAAATACAAACGCGTCTGCGTCATTACCGGATGTGTCAACCTTCCGCCGCCAGCCGTTTGAGCTTGGCGATGGCGGCATCCGGGCTTTCGCCATAGGCAATGGTGCCGGCGAAATCGCCCTTGGCGTTGAGCAGCAGCACCGAAGCAGTGTGGTCCATCGTGTAGTCGCCGTCGTTCGTGTCGACTTTCTTCCAGTAGATGCTGAAGGACTTGGCCATGGCGTGGACCTTGTCGGGATCGCCTGATATGCCGAGGATGCGATCGGAGAAATTGCTGACATAGGTGTTCATGATTTCGGGCGTATCGCGCTCCGGGTCGACCGTAACGAAATAGGCACGCAGGTTCTTGCCGTCGTCGCCCATCGTCTTCAGCCAGCCGGCCAACTCGAAAAGCGTGGTCGGGCAGACTTCCGGACAATGTGTGAAGCCGAAGAAGACGACGCTGGGGTGGCCGCGAAAGGCGGCTTCGGTGACCGGCGCGCCCTTCTGGTCGACCAGCGTGAAAGGTGCTCCGAACGGCTCGCCGCCATAGTGTCCGCGGTACCAGTCGAAGGTGAGCCAGCCGATTCCGGCGGCCATCAGGACGAGAATACCGACCAGAATTGAACGCATCATCAGTGAAGTCCGTCGTTATTTCCATCGGGCGCCGGGTTGGCGCCGTGAAGGCCCTGGCTTGGCGAACACTCTTAGCGGTTCGGTCGCGCCGACGCAAAGATGTCGCGTTGCCGCAACCGGCAATCCTGTGGGAGGCGATCTGCTTGCAAAGCGCTGCCGTTCGTCCCACCTGAGGTCGGCAAAATTCGAACCGCAGGAGGCCTCTTTGCGAAAACTGATTGGCGGCGCGTTGGCCGCATGCCTTGTCATTGGCGCCAGCGCGGCCGCCGCCGAGGAAGTCGGCAAGGTCGGCGTCGATTGGCTCGGCAACGACATCATCGTCGAGGCGATCAAGGATCCGAAGGTCGAGGGCGTGACCTGCCACGTCTCCTATTTCGACCGTGGCGTGATCGACCGCCTGCAGAAAGGCAACTGGTTCGAGGACCCGTCCGATTCCTCGATCTCCTGCCGCCAGACCGGGCCGATCACCATTGGCGACATCGACATGAGCGAGGCCGGCGAGGAGGTGTTCAAGCAAGGCATCAGCCTGATCTGGAAGAAGCAGGTGGTGAACCGCATCTACGACAAGGCCAACGAGACCCTGATCTACCTGTCGCATTCACGCCAGGTGCAGGATGGCTCGGCAAAAATGTCGGTCACCACCGTGCCGCTCTACGGCCAGAACGTGGTGTGGACCAGCGGCAAGCCGAAATAGAGACTGAAGGTGCTACGGGGTCCTTGGCGCGTCCAAACGGATGCGCGGCGCTGCACTCGGCTTGCGAGACTATGCGCGCGGGCGTAAAGCGCGCGCATGGACCGTCCCGAACACCTTGTCCTGAAAGATCCCGAGCCGCGCATCCATCCGACGGCGGAGCTGAAGGCGTGCAAGCTTGGACGCCACGCGTCGATCGGGGAGCGGGTCATCCTGCGCGAGGTGACGGTCGGCGACTTCTCCTACTTCGAGCGCCACGCCGAGGCGATCTATACGACGATCGGCAAATTCTGCTCGATCGCCGCCAACAGCCGCATCAATGCGCTGGAGCATCCGGTCGAGCGGCTGACGCAGCACAAAATCAGCTATCGGCCCAACGAGTACTTCCGCTGGCTGGGTGTCGATCAGGCATTCCGCGACCGGCGGCGGGCGAGAGCCGTCAGCATCGGCCATGATGTCTGGATCGGCCATGGCGCCGTGATCATGCCTGGCATAGTGATCGGCAACGGCGCGATCGTCGGTGCCAATGCGGTGGTGACGCGAGACCTGCCGGCCTATGCAATCGTCGCCGGCGTTCCGGCCAGGCCATTGCGGCAGCGCTTCAGCGCGGGAACTGCGGCCCGGATCGAACGTCTTGCCTGGTGGGACTGGCCGCTCGAGAAACTGGCCAGGGCAGTTCCCGACATGCAGGCCTTGCCCATCGAGGCTTTCCTCGACCGCTGGGAAAACGGCGCCGCCTGACTTCGGGCGCATCTGCAAGCGGTCCGACGGCCTGCGCGATCTGCTCCTCCAACAATGTACCCGCGACCTTCCGCCACGAGGGAACCAGGAGCGGCTGCCAACTGTTTCTGCAGACACAATGAACTCGGCTTCCGTCCGGGTTCGTCGCCCGGCTGTTGAGGGAGTTTGAATGATTGAGAAGCTTTTCACCAGGATCGCCAACAACGTCGCCCATTTTGCCGGCCTGCCGCCGACGTTTGCCGTCTGTTTCCTGATCATCGTCGTCTGGGCGGCAAGCGGGCCGATGTTCGGCTTTTCGGACACCTGGCAGCTCGTCATCAACACCGGCACGACGGTCGTCACCTTCCTGATGGTGTTTCTCATCCAGAACACCCAGAACCGCGATGGCGCCGCGATCCAGGCGAAGCTCGACGAATTGATCCGGGTCAGCACAGCCCAGAACACCTTCATCGGTATCGAACACCTGACTGAGACCGAAGTCGAAGAGATCCGCAAGAAATGCGAACAGGCAGCGAAGCGGCATGATCAGAAGCTTGCCGAGTTGGCAGCCGAGAAAGCCATGGCGAAGAAGCGGAACACGAAGAAGCATGCGGCGGCGTGATATAAAGGTCTGGCGCATACCTGCGAAGATCGGATCCGATTCTTTGCTACGGTGATCTTCGGTTCGGGATCATGCGCTGCGTGTCATGAATGCCGTGAAAGCATCCTTGTAGTCCGGATGCCAGCGCGACAGGGCAGGACGGTTCTCGATGATGTCGCCAATCGCCCAGGCCATGCGCTTTTCGTCCATGGACCGGGTCGCCTCGTTATCGGGACACAGGATGTAGAAATCGCCGCGCAGTAGCGAGGCCAGCATGAAGTCGATGACCTGCTCGCCGGTCCAGGCTCCGGCCGGCTTTTCGGCGGCGCCTTCGGTCAGGCCGGTAAAAGTGAACCCGGGGATAAGCAGATGCGCCGCGACACTGGCGCCCGGCTCGTTGCGCAGCGCGTACGCCAGGCCTTCGGTATAGGTCTTCACGCCCGCCTTGGAAACGTTGTAGGCGAGGTTGCCGGGCGGCGTGGTAATGCCTTGCTTGGAGCCGGTGTTGACGATCAGGCCGGGCTTTCCCGCCGCCAGCATGTGCGGCGCAAAGGCCTCGACGCCATGGACGACGCCCCAGAAATTGATGTCCAGCAGTCGCTTCCAGGCGTCACGGTTCTCCCAGGGCTTGCCGGGGTTGTTGCCGACGCCGGCATTGTTCATCAGCAGCGACACGTCGCCGAAAGTGCCGGATGTCCTTTCGGCGAGGCGGTCGAGCTCGGCGGCTTTCGAAACGTCGGTGGCAATGGCAATCACGGCGCTGTCGCCGGCGATGGCGGCGACGGCGCGTCGGGCCTCATCGAGGCGTGCGCCGCCGATATCGGCCAGCACGATCTTCATGCCCATCGCCGCCAGCCGTTTGGCCGCGGCAAGGCCGATGCCGCTGGCCGCGCCGGTGATGACAGCGACATTGCCGGAGGCAAGTGCGGGCAGGGAAGTCTGGATCTCGGCGTCGGTGGTCATGATTTTCTCCTGTTCTGGCCGCGGCGAACTTAGCGCGGAAAGAGGCTCGCGCAAGCCGGTGCCGGCATCTTCGGGTTGACCGCATCGGCGGGCGCTGCGCATGCTGATATCGAAAAGGAGACCTGACGATTGACCGACTGGATCGAGATCCTGAAAGAACAGACCGCCACCGGCGACCAGATGAGCCGCGAGGTGCCGCAAATGCTTGCCAATCCCGACATCAGCGAAGCGCAAGTGAAAACGCTGTTTTCGGCGCTCGAAAAACAGGCCGAATTCGTCGAAAAGCTGCGCATGGCGCTGGAAAAATTCGGCCATGATTTTTCAGTGATCAAGGCGGCCGAGCGGCTGGAGGAGCGCTACGCCGACCTTGCCGCTTCGGTAGCGGAAAAGCTGAAAGCAATGCGAGGCTAGACGGGGCCTATTTCTCGATCAGCCGCTCGAAGCGCCTGTCCGGCACGAACCAGACCATCGCCACCAGGACATAGATCGCGACACCGATCCAGTGATTGACGAAGGTCAGCGCGATGGCGGAAAGATAAAGGACCAGCGAGATCTTTCCTTTGAGGTCATTGCCCAACGCCCTGGCGAAAAGGGTCTCGTTGCCGTGCAGTCGATGCAGGGCCATGGTGAGGATGTTGAAGCCGATGGCGCAGAGCGCCAGGTCGACGCCATAGACGGCAACCGGCACCGGCGCGAAATGGTTCTCACCCATGAAGGCTGTCGTCGCCGGCATCAGCGATAGCCAGAACAGCAGGTTGAGGTTCGCCCACAGCACGCGGCCGTCGACCCGCTGCACGGTATGGAACATGTTGTGCAAATTATTCCAGTAGATGCCGACATTGATGAAGGACAACACATAGCTGAGGAATATCGGCCAGACTGGTGCCAGCGCGGAAAAATCCTCGCCATGCGGCACCTTCAATTCCAGCACCATGATGGTGATGATGATGGCGACCACGCCATCGGTGAATGCCTCGACTCGTCCCTTGCCCATGAATCTCCCCTGACAATCCTCTGACGTTAGAAGAGGATATCACTCGGCGCTACCGGCAAAAGCTGCCCAAGTTGTCAGGAGCAAGCCAAGTTGTCAGGAGCAAGAAGGGGGAGGGGAACGGCTGACGCGAAAACGGCGTTAGAGTGTCAGGTCCCGAATATCACGCTATCAAAGGTTGAAAAAATGACAGCTCACGCTCAAGTCATGACGCGCGATTACGGACTCGGCGGCCGTGCTGCAGCGGCCGCCGTGGCCGCCATGATCGCGGCTCTTTTCGCCGGCAGCACGGCGCTGACGCCGCTTTACATCATCTACAAGCAGGTCTTCGGCTTCTCGCAGATCACTTTGACGCTGGTCTACGCCGTCTATGTCATCGGCAATCTGGCGGCGCTGCTGATGTTGGGGCGTGTGTCCGATGTCATCGGGCGCCGTCCAATGGCATTGGCCGGGATGGCGGTGGCCGTGGTCAGCGCGGTGGTTTTCCTGTTCGCCGAAAATGTCGCATGGCTCGACATCGCCCGAATTCTGAGCGGACTGGGAATCGGCGTCGGCGCGGGCACCGGCACCGCCTGGCTCGCCGAATTGCTCCCGACCGACGACAAGTCACAGGCGGCGACGATTGCCACCAGCACCAATTTTCTCGGTCTCGGCCTTGGTGCGCTGGGGGCCGGGTTGCTCGCCGAATACGCGCCTTGGCCGCTCAGGCTGACATTCGTCGTCTACCTGGCGATGCTCGCGACTGTAACCCTGCTGGTCTGGCGCACGCGGGAAACCGTTTCGCGGCCGGGGAAACTGGCTGACGTTTCGATGCGGCCGCGGCTTTCCGTGCCCGATGCCATCCGCGCAAGTTTCGTTGCGCCGGCGGTGACCGGCTTTGGCGCAATGGCGCTGGTCGGCTTTTATGCAGCACTCGCACCGAGCATTTTGGCGCAGCAGCTGCAGGTAACCAACCATGCCGAAGCCGGCGCTCTATTCTTTGAATTGGCAATCGTGACCGCCGCCACCATTGTAGTGACGGCACGTCTTTCGAGCCAAGCTGCGATGTTCGCGGCGCTTGCGCTGATGATCCCAACCGTCGCGCTGATTGTTGCGGCGCAGGTCTTCGCCTCGATGGCCATAATGATTGCCGGGACCGCCTTGTGCGGCGTGGCGGCAGCGCTCGGCTATCGCGGCGGCTTGCAAGTGGTGAACGAGATCGCGCCGGCGGACCGGCGCGCCGAAGTCGTCTCGGCCTTCTTCATCTGCTGTTTTTGCGGCAACGCGCTGCCGGTCATCGGCATCGGCGTTCTGTCGACGGTGGCAGGTGCGACCGTGGCAAGCCTGGCCTTTGCCGGCATGATTGTCGTCTTTTCCCTGGTCGCTCTCGGGTTTGGCGCGAAATACGCGCGCTGAGCCGACCTTTCAGCCGTTCGGTGTCTCGGGCGAAAGATGCGCGCGCTGGCGCGGTACGCCGAGGCCGGTATCCGGCGGTTCGCCGGCAGCCGATAGTGTGCTGAAGGTTCTGCAAAAAGTTTTGGAGAGAGAACGGCGCTTGCTCTGAGGGGCGAGCGGCCATGGCACGGTGGTGACGTTGCGATCACCGATTCCCGTGGAAGGGGAAGTGCCATGACCAAT